>NZ_JAPUBW010000001.1:2095102-2206003 GCF_030397735.1 Janthinobacterium sp. SUN120
TATAATTCGCCTGCGGGGTGGAGCAGTCTGGCAGCTCGTCGGGCTCATAACCCGAAGGTCACAGGTTCAAATCCTGTCCCCGCAACCAATATTTGAAAACCGCTGATTCCTGCAAGGGATTCAGCGGTTTTTTCATTCCTGGCCGCCTTTATACGGCGGCGCTGGCCCTGATCTGCCTGGCCGCCGCATGCAGGCTGGCCGCCACCCGCTCCAGCTTGTCGGCTCCCGCCGTTTCGGCCAGCGCGGCAAAGGCGCTGATATGAAACGTGGCCACCATCGCCGGCGACACTTCCAGTTCCAGCGCGGTCTTGCTCAATTCCGTCGACGCTTCGAGGTAAGGCTCGCTGCCCGCCTCGAACGCCTGCTTCGTTTCCAGCAATTCCTGGCCGCCTTCCGCCTTGGCCAGGCACGCATCGACCTTTTGCTGGAAGGCCGGCAAGGTATCGCGTACGGGGCCGGCGTCCGGCGCCGCTTCGGGTTCCGGCTCCACTGGCGCAGGCGCGGCTGCGGCCGGCTTGTCCGCCGGCGGCATGTCGCGCAGGGTCAGCCAGCGCTCGACGGCGAGGAAATCGGCAAACGGCTCGGCCACCTTGGGATTCATCAGCCAGACCTCGCCCGTGCGCCAGTCGATCCGGGCGCCGCGCTCATTTCTCGCCAACAGAATATCCTTGCCGCCATCGGCATTCGACACCCGGCCGATATCGAGCCAGTTCATCAGTTCCGCCTGGCGCGACATCGCGTTGACCCGGTGGAAAAAGGCCAACCATAAGAATCGGGCGACCAGGAGAACCAGGGCACCGCCAACCATCCACATCATTTTTCGCTCCGCACCACATCGACAGCCCGCATTTTCTCACATGAAAGCTTGCGCCAAGGAAACTTTTACATCTGCCGTGCGCGGGCGCAAATCCACCGCGCGCACAACTTGGAGGGCAGTCGCATTTCAGCAACGCCGCGTTTTCCCAATTGCCTGGCGGGCGCCGCTACGCTATTATGAGAACAATTCTCATTTAGATTAAGCCGCCCCGTACGCATGCTGTCCGCCCCTTCCCCGCCGTCCGATTTCCAGTCTCTGTATGCCGAGCACCACTCCTGGCTGCTGCATTGGCTGAAGCGCCGCCTGCACGATGCGGGGCTGGCGGGCGACCTGGCGCAGGATACCTTCCTGAAGATCTTCGTTGCGCGCAGCAGTGCCGGGATCGCGCAGCCGCGCCCTTTCCTGGCCACCATCGCCAAACGCCTGCTGGCCAACCACTGCCGGCGCGAAGCGCTCGAACGGGCCTACCTCGACGCCCTGCTGCACCAGCCGCAAGCCTGCACGCCGTCGCCGGAAGCGATGTCCCTCCTGCTCGAATCGCTGCAACTGGTCGACCGCGCGCTGGACCAGCTTTCCGCCAAGGCCAGGGCCGCCTTCCTGCTGGCCCACCTGGACGGCATGACCTATGCCGAGATCGCCTCCGAACTGGATACCACCACGCATTCCGTCAAAAAATACCTGAGCAAGGCCAACCTGCTGTGCTTTTTTGCCGTGCCCGATTTTGCCGGCCCCTGACATGCGCGGCGCCACCGTCTACGCCCAGGGCCAGCCCATCGACCTGGCCATCGCCATGCAGGCGGCCGAATGGCTGGCCACCCTGATGAGCGGTGCCACCACGCCGGCGGAAAAAACGGCCTGGCAACAGTGGCGCCAGGCGCATCCCGACCACGAACGCGCGTGGAAACACATCGAAAGCGTCAGCGGCGGCTTGCGGGAACTCGATGCGCAGGCCAGCCGCAAGGCACTGCTGCAACGTCCCACCTCGCTCCCGGTCTCGCGGCGCAGCAGCCTGCGGTTGCTGGCGTGGGCATCGACCATCGGCCTCACGGGCTGGTTCGGCGCGCAGTCGGAATACGCGCCCGACTTTGCCCGCGCCGCGCTGGCAGACCTGTCCACCGGCGTGGGCGAACGCCGCGAGCTGACGCTGCCCGACGGCACCCGCTTGCACCTGAACAGCGGCAGCGCCGTCAACATCCGCTACACGGGTGCGCAGCGCCTGCTGCAACTGGTGCAGGGCGAAATCTTCATTGCCACCGCCCGCGAAACGGGCATGCCCTACCGCCCCTTCCTCGTCGAAACCGCGCACGGCCGCGCGCAGGCGCTGGGCACGCGCTACTCGGTGCGCCAGGCGGACGGCAGCACCGAGGTCGCCGTCGAAGAAGGCGCCGTCCGGCTGCTGCCGCGCCAGGGCGATGGCAATCTGCTCCTCCGCGCTGGCCAGGGCGGCGGCATGACGGCGCAGCAGGTCTTGCCCGCGCACGCCGTTTCGCCCGACATCTGGGCCTGGCGCCAGGGCTTGCTGCTGGCCGACGCCATGCCGCTGCGCGACTTCCTGCATGAACTGAGCCGCTACCGCCACGGCTTGCTGGGCTGCGACGACGCCGTCGCCGGCCTGCGCATTTCCGGCGTCTTCCCGCTGGCCGACCTGGACGCCGTGCTGCTGTCGCTGCCCGACTCCCTGCCGGTAGACGTGCGCCTGCGCACGCGCTACTGGGTGCAGGTGGAAGCGCGCCAGCAGCGCTGACCATTTATTTTGAGGCCGACGCAAAAAAAGGTACCCGCTTTCGCTTCTCGCGTGACCTGTGTAGGCAACGTCCTTTTTGACGACTACACCACAAGGTAACCATGTCTCTTGCCATTCACTACAAGCCGCGCATCAAGCGCATGGCGTATGCCATCCAACTCGTCTTCATCGGTTCGGCCCTGCTGCTGAACGCCCAGGCGCCAGCCCTGGCGCAGGAAAGCGCAGCAGCGCCAGCGGCCAGCCTCGACTTCCAGGTGCCGGCCGGCGACCTGGCGACGGCGCTGCGCCAGGTCGCCAGCCAGTCGCGGGTCATCCTCAGCTTCACGCCGGAGCAGACGCGCGGCAAGACGTCGACCGGCTTGAGCGGCCGCCACGACGTGCTGGCCGCCCTGAACGGCGTGCTGCGCGGCACGGGCCTGAAGGCCGAGCGCAGCGCCAACGGCAGCTATGTGCTGCGCCCGGCCGATGCCGCGGCGGGTGGCGAAGCGCTGTCGATGATGCCGGAAGTGTCGGTCAAGGCGCAGCAGGATGCCACCGAAGGCTCGGGCGCGTATGTCTCCACCCTGCCGATCGCCACGGCCACGCCACTGGGCCTGTCGATCCGGGAAACGCCGCAGTCGGTCAGCGTCATCACGCAGCAGCGCATGCAGGACCAGGGCTTGAGCACGATCGCGCAAGTGATGGCGCAAACGCCGGGCATCACGCTGTATTCGCTGGGCAGCGAACGCACGGGCTTTACTTCGCGCGGCTATTCGATCACCAATTACCAGCTCGATGGCGTCAGCACGCACTCGGAAACCATGGGCCTCAATGCGATACCGTCGCAAAGCCTGGCCGACATGGCGCTGTACGACCGCATCGAAGTGCTGCGCGGCGCCTCGGGCCTGATGACGGGCGCGGGCGATGCCTCGGGCGCCATCAACATGGTGCGCAAGAAGCCGACGGCGCAATTCCAGGCGTCCGTCGAGGGCGAGCTGGGTTCCCACGATGAGCGGCGCGCCATGGCCGACGTTGCCGGCCCGCTCAACGACGCGGGCACGGTGCGCGGCCGCCTCGTGACGGTGTACGAGGAAGGCGACAGCATCGTCGACGGCTACAGCCGCGACAAGAAAGTGGTCTACGGCGTGCTCGAGGCGGACATCTCAAGCGACACGAAACTGACGGCCGGCGTCACGCACCAGCGCAAGCGCTCGAACGGATCCCTGTCCTACCTGGGCTTTCCCCTGTTCTACAGCAATGGCAGCATGACGAACCTGCCCCGTTCCTTCAGCCCGGCGGCCACGTCGAATCGCTTCGACACCAATTCGACCGACGTCTTCGCCACTGTGGAACACGCGCTGGCGAACGACTGGAAGCTGAAAGTCTCGGCCAACCGCGTGCAGTCGTCGCAGGAAGAGCGCTCCGTCTACCTGAACGTCAGCGGAAGCTTGCCCAACCAGGCCACGGGCGATGGCCTGCGCCTGAACGCCGACTACCGCGACTACCAGCTCCAGGTCAACAGCGTGGACGTCAACGTGCGCGGCCCATTCAGCGCATTCGGCCGCCAGCACGAACTGGTGCTGGGCATGGACTACAGCGAATTTCAAAGCACGACGGATGCCCGTTTCGACAATAGCATCGAGCGCACGCCTGTCAACCTGTACCGCTGGAATCGCACGGCGACGCCCGTGTTTGGCGGCACCTATGGCACCAACGACAGCACGCGCCGCCAGGCCAGCGTGTATGCCGCCACGCGCCTCCATCTCTCCGAGCGCCTGAAATTGATCGCCGGGGCAAAAGTGCTGCGCTACGACGAAAATTACATCTCCGACACGCCTGCCGAGTCCTATTACAACGCGGCGCCAGCCTCGGAAAGCCGCGTCGTCACGCCGTATGGCGGTCTGGTGTTCGACATCGACGGCACGCACAGCGCCTACGCCAGTTATTCCACCATCTATCAGCCGCAAGCATCGCAAGACCGCTATGGCAAGCTGCTGGCGCCACGCGAAGGCAAGACCCTGGAAGCTGGCGTCAAGAGCGGCTGGTTCGATGGCCGCCTGAACACGGCCGCCGCGCTGTACCAGATCCGCCAGGACAATCTGGCCGAGTCGGATCCAGGTTACTACGTGCCTGGCACAAAGATTTCCGCCAACCGAGCCATCAAGGGTGCCAAAACCCAGGGCGTGGACCTGGAAGCGACGGGCGCACTGACGCCGGACTGGAACATCTCGGCCTCGTGGTCGTACAGCCAGACGGAAGACAATACGGGCAAGACCATCCTGACCACCTTCCCGCGCCACCTGGTGAAACTGTGGACCACTTACCGCCTGCCCGGCGAATTCAAGCGCCTGACGGTGGGCGGCGGCATGAACTGGCAAAGCCGCGTGTATTCCGACATCGATGCGTGGCAGGTCGACCGCACCCTGCATTGGGAACAGAAGGCGTACTCGGTGGCCAGCCTGATGGCGCGCTACGACGTCAGCGACAAGCTGTCGGCCACCGTCAACGTGGCCAACCTGTTCGACAAGCAGTACACGGCTTCCGTGTCGGACTGGTGGTTGTCGGGCATGCATGGCCCGGCGCGCAAGGTGGCTTTGACCGTGCGCTATCAGTTCTGACCCTTGCCCAGCTTGCGGATCAAGCTGGGAGGCATGCCTGCCGCGGCCTGAAAGGCGCGCGTCATGTGGGCAAGATCGGAAAACCCCTCGTCGGCGGCGATCATCGTCAGGCTATCGGCGGACGGCAGCCGATGCGCGGCACGCACGAGGCGCGCGGCCTGGCGCAACGCCTCCGCCGTCATGCCCACTTCGCGCAATCGGCGTTCCAGCGTGCGCTGATGGCAACCCAGTCTGCCGGCAAGCTGGCCGATAGGGAAGTGGCCTTCGTTTTCAAAGACGAACGCCACTTCCGCCGCCGTCGACGATTCGATGCCCAGCAACAGGGCAAGCGCACCCAGGCTGCGCTTTGGTGCGCCGTCCGGCGCAGCCGCATTGGCGCGCGTGGTCGCCAGCATGGTGTCGATGATGGCAAGGGTGCCATGGCGGCAGCTATCGGGGTCGCTGGCGGCCACGCGGGAAGCGCGCGCCGCGCCGCGCGCCACATTGCCGGCCCCTTGCCCGCCAAGACTGGTCTGCACACCCAGGTTCGCAGACTGGTTATAGGCATTGAACGCGACGAACACGTCGGCTTCGCGCCGGAATGAGGAGAGCAGCAGATAGCTGGGATTGATGTCGGTCGCCAGGAAGTCATTCACCAGGCGTTCGATGACGCCTGGTGCCGATCCTTTGGGACTCCTGGCCATGCCGGCGGCATGGTAGCGCTGATAAGGCAAATGTCCCTGGATCACGTGCGAGACGGCCGAAGCGAAGCGCGCCATGGGCGTCCAGCCGGCCCGCCCTTCCAGTGCATGGACAACCACGTGATACGCAAGCGAGTTCGACATTCCTGGCATCCTGTAGCATCGGTGAAGGGGCCGCAGGCATCTGTCTGCCCGGTCAGGCCTGCATCACGATGCCGCGTTCGTTAGTTGCCATAATACAATGAAAACATCGCGAAATGGTATTTTTGAAAACATTAGAATGTTCTATATGCCCGTCGATGCCTGTCCTGGCGCCGCCGGGCGCTGGCGCTGCATCTCCTGCAGCCGCGCACGGGCCTTTTGCCACTCTTCCTTGACACACACGGCCGTGGCGAGCGGCATGCGGAGAAAGATGGCCGAAAACGGTCCCTGTGCCTCGCTGTCGCGCAAGCGCCGTCCAGCCAATGTATGTCCCGAAAATATGGGCGACGTGATTGTCAAATCAGATTTCCCGGTTCCCTGCGTATGCACTCCGTCCGGCATTTCCACGATCACATGCTCGAAGCCGCGATCGGTGATTTCAACTGAAGGTTTCCATTTCGTCAGGTAATGCTCTACCATATTCTCAGATGCATAAATGAAAATGTTTTCAGCAGGCAAGAACACGTCGAAAGCGCCACGCCGCACCTGACGTTTGGCTCCCGAGGTAACGTAGGAACGCTTGCCCTTGGACCGGATGCGCAGCTGGGCGCTGGCATAATCGAGCTCCATCGTGAAGCGCGCCGATTCCAGGACCCACGTCCGCCCCTCTATCCCCCCGACGCTGACGACTTTGTCCCGCGCGCGCTCCGCGCGCACACGCGACCGCCACCACCACACAAGGCACAGGACAACGGGAATGGAATAGGGTAAAAAAATAAGCGTCAAGCCGAAGGCAAACGGCAGGACAAAAAAGATAAACAGCAATAACTTCAAGACCAGCCACATGAGCGCCTCCCTGCGTATATGGGTGCGCGCAGACGTCCATGCAATGACGCCGGACGTCGCGCCACGAGAATGGCGACCATCGCCATTCGGATGCCCCATCTTTTCATGCGCAGGCCAGGCAGGCTTGAATCCATGCGACACGGATGGATTATTTAGCCTGGTGCAGGACTGCGGCAACGCGAACGGCCATCGCCATGCGGCGACGTCGCCCTCCAGGCAGCCGTGAAATTTCACATTTGCCATGCCACGGTGATACAATTTTCGCGCACCAGCAAACGAATGACACCCAAGGAGAATGTGTGAAGGACCTCGCCCCCGCCCTGCCAGCCGATCCGGCCGACCAACCCGCCAATCCCTCGCGCCGGCGCATTTTCCAGGCCGCTTCCGCAGTCGGCCTGGCCGCCAGCCTGCCCGCGCTGGCCGATGCCGCGCCAGCCAGGAAGACCATCGCCAAGGGGTCGCTCGACGCGAAACTCAAGGCGCACGTCAAGAACGTGGTCGTGATCTACCTGGAAAACCGCAGCTTCAACAACCTGTTCGCCAACTTCCCCGGCACCAGCGCCCCCCTGTCCGCCGTCACGGCCGAACAGGCGCAGCAGCTGGACCGCAACGGCAAGCCGCTGGCCACCCTGCCGAAGATCTGGGGCGGCCTGGTGCCTAACCAGCAGAATATCGGCGGCATCGATTACCTGATCAAGGAAGACCAGATTTCCGGCCTGCCCAACGCGCCCTACAAATTGAGCGACGCGGCCGGCAAGCCCCTGCCCGAGAGCATCATCACGCGCGACCTCGTGCACCGTTTCTATAACAATCAGATGCAGATCAACGGCGGCAAGAACGACGGCTTTGCCGCGTGGGCCGACAGCGGCGGCCTGGTGATGGGCCATTACGGCGAAACGTCGAAAAACCTGAACCTGTGGCAGATCGCCGAACAGTACACCTTGTGCGACAACTTCTTCATGGCGGCCTTCGGCGGCTCCTACATGAACCACCAGTTCCTCGTGACGGGCCGCGCCAACGAATATTTCAATGCTTCCGAGACGGCGGCGAAGAAAAAGATCGCCGTGCTATCCGACGGCCCGCAAGGCGTGCGCCTGGCGATCTCGCCCGACTGCCCCGCCTCCGCGCTGGACGGCAAGCCGAAATACGTCAACGACGGCGCCCTGACTCCGGACGGCTATGCCGTCAACACCATGGCGCCGCCATATCAACCGAGCTACATCCGCCCGGCCTTCGATGGCGACCCGCTGCACGCCGACCCGGCCGACGCGAATACGCTGCCGCCGCAAACCTATGACACCATCGGCGACCTGCTGTCGCGCAAGGGCGTCAGCTGGGCGTGGTATGGCGGCGGCTGGCAAGCGGCGCTCGACCACAAGGGCGGCGGCAGCAAGCCGAACTTCCAGTTCCACCACCAGCCGCTGAACTATTTCAAGCAGTTCGCTCCCGGCACGGCCGCGCGCGCCGAACACCTGCGCGACGGCGGCACGGGCGACAGCCCGATCTCGAACAAATTCCTCGCCGCGGCCGTGGCGGGCAAGCTGCCGGCCGTGACCTTCTACAAGCCGCAGGGCAACCTGAACCTGCATGCCGGTTATTCGGACATCGAGTCGGGCGACCAGCACGTGGCCAACGTCATCCAGCATCTGAAGGAATCGCCGCAGTGGAAAGACATGATCGTGGTGATCACATTCGATGAAAACGGCGGCTGGTGGGACCACGTGGCGCCGCCGAAGGGCGACCGCTGGGGGCCGGGCACGCGCATTCCCGCCATCGTCGTCTCACCCTACGCGAAGAAAGGCGCCGTCGACCACAGTTTTTATGACACGACGTCGATCCTGCGCCTGATCACGCGCCTGCACGACTTGCCGCTGCTCGAAGGCCTGAAGGTGCGCAACGACGCGTTCGCGTCACGCGGCGCGCTGCCGCCAGGCGACCTGACGGGTGCCCTGAGCTTCCGCTGAGCCCCACACAGTGCGGCACGCCTGTGATACACTGCGTGCCGCACTTAAATCCGCAGGACAAGTTTTCCTGCAGGTTATCCCAACAATGAGCCCGACTCCAGTAGCCGGGCTTTTGTTTTGTGGATGAAGTTAAAGCGTATAGACATAGGCGGGCAGCACCTTGCCCGCCCCCTGGCGATCGCAAGCCAGGGACAGAGGTTAGCAAATGAGAGATAAAAAAGACAACGCCACCATCGACTTGCCCGGCTTCGGCCCGCCGCCAGCGCCCGAGGCGCCAGAGCCTGCGCCGGAACCGCAACGCCGCTCGCGCGCGCGCAAGGTGGCCTTGAAGCAGGTGCAGCTCGAACTGCTGGAGCCGACCGATGCCACGGGCCTGCCCGTGTGGACGCGCGACGCCGGCCTCGATCTGACCGGCTTGCCCATCTGGGCGCCCGACAATTAACACCCCATGCCAGCGGCCGTTTGCCGCCGGCTTCCACACCACCATCCGCACAAGGGCGTAGAACGCCTGTAGACTGTGCCCATCCACCCGCTTTTTACCGGCTCCGCCCCTATGAACACCACCACTGACACCACCACTTCCTTTGCCAGCCTGCCGCTGACGCCCGCCTTTTTGGCCAACCTGGATTCGCTCGGCTACCACGAGATGACCACCATCCAGGCGCAAAGCCTGCCGGCGGTGCTCGATGGCCGCGACCTGATCGCCCAGGCGAAAACAGGCAGCGGCAAGACGGCCGCCTTCGGCATCGGCATCCTGCACAAGCTCAATCCGGCCTGGTTTGCCGTGCAAGGCCTGGTGCTGTGCCCCACGCGCGAACTGGCCGACCAGGTGGCCAATGAATTGCGGCGCCTGGCCCGCGCGGCCGGCAACATCAAGATCCTGACCCTGACGGGCGGCGCGCCGATGCGTCCGCAAATCGCTTCGCTGGAACACGGCGCCCACATCGTCGTCGGCACGCCGGGCCGCCTGCGCGACCACCTGGGCCGCGGCACCATCAACCTGAATCACGTGCAGACGCTGGTGCTCGATGAAGCGGACCGCATGACGGACATGGGCTTTTACGAGGAAATCGCCGGCATCGTCAGCGCCTGCCCTGTACGCCGCCAGACCTTGCTGTTCTCGGCCACGTATCCGGAAGACATCCGCCGCGCCACGGCGTCGTTTCTCGTCAATCCGCTGGAAGTGACGGTCGAAGCGCAGCATGACAACGACAAGATCGAGCAGCGCTTCTATGAAATCGGCTTCGACGAGCGCAACAGCGCCGTCGGCAAGCTGTTGAAGCACTTCAAGCCGGAATCGACGCTGGCCTTCTGCAACACCAAGGTGCACTGCCGCGAACTGGCCGAAGAACTGCGCCAGCAGGGCTTTTCCGCGCTGGCCCTGTACGGCGAGCTGGAACAGCGCGAGCGCGATGAAATCCTCGTGTTGTTCGCCAACCGCAGCTGCTCCGTGCTGGTGGCCACCGACGTGGCCGCGCGCGGCCTCGATATTTCCGACCTGGGCGCCGTGATCAACGTCGACGTGTCGAAGGACACGGAAGTGCACATCCACCGCATCGGCCGCACGGGCCGCGGCAGCAAGAAGGGCCTGGCCCTGTCGCTGTGCGCGCCGAACGAGAAAAAATGGGTCAAGCTGATCGAGCAATACCAGAACAGCGCCGCCGAATGGCACGACCTGAAGGAACTGGCGGAAGATGACGGGATGGAAGCGCTGCCGGCGCCGATGGTCACCCTGTGCATCATGGGCGGCAAGAAGGACAAGCTGCGCCCGGGCGACCTGCTGGGCGCGCTGACGGGCGACGCGGGCCTCACCAAGGAGCAAGTGGGCAAGATCAACGTGTTCGAGTTCATGACCTACGTGGCGCTCGACCGCAAGGTGGCCGAAGCGGCCTTCAAGCGCCTCAACGCCGGTAACTCCCTGGGCCGCGACTTCGGCAACATCAAGGGCCGCAGCTTCAAGATGCGCTTTATCGAGGCGTAAGCCGCTGTAATGCCCGTAGGGCCGCCATGGCCCTGCTTCCCGGATAATCGTCCCATGCGGGGTAGCGCCCGCGGTAGTAGCAGTTCCAGTAGCTGACGGCGCGCCGCTCCAGCGTATCCACATACGCGGGGTTCTCCCGCAGGTAGCGCGCCAGCGCCTGCGCATTCCAGGCCGGCAGCGCCGCCCCGATTCTCTCGACGATCTCCAGCACGTATTCGCCGCACAGGTGCACGACGAACGGCACCGTCCACGCCCGCTGCTGCAGCAACAGCTGTTTTAAACACGCTTCGCGCAGATGGCCATCGTGGTGGCGCGTGCCCAGACACAGGGCGATCACGCCCGCGTCGCCGGGCAGCCGCGTACAGGCCAGCAATCGCTGGCGGTCGTAATACGTGCGCGTCGGGATCAGCAAGGCCTCGCCATCCTGGCATACGGCAAATGGCGGGTGTGCCTGGCTACTCCCCAGCGCGGGCAGCAGCTGCGCCACAGGGCCGGCCAATGCCGCCGGAAAGGCGCCTGCTTCAAGCATCGCGCTCCTCCTGGCACACTTTGCGCACGCCCAGCGCAGGTTTATCCACCTTTTCAAAGATCACATTCGAATACCATGCGGCAGGGTCGCCTTCGGTGGGCTTGCCCAGCGAAATATAGTAAGCGCCGTCGGTGAACAGGGCCGTGGTTTCCTTGCCTGGCGTCGCACCTTGCAGGAAGCCGGGCCAAGCCGCCTTGTCGACTTGATTAAAACGCGCGGCCAGCAGCGCCAGCAAGCGCGCGTGCGAGGCCGGCGCATACGGGAACAGATACAGGTATTCGACCAGTTCGCCGCCGTCAGCCAGGCGCGTGACGGCGGCCGTCGCCGCCTCGACCTCACCACCAAAACTGCACAGCACTCCGCCGCTGTAGGCGAAATCGATGACGGTCGCCGGCGCACACGCCTGCCGTTCGCGGTCGACGCCGACGGGCGGCAGTGCGCGCACTTGCGCCAGCAGCGCCTCGCTCGATGTAGCCAGCGCGGGAAAACCGGGGCAGGCACTGGCCGCCTGGACGGAGTTCGACAAGGCAAGGCAACAACTCAATAGCAGCAAACGACGCTTCACGGCATCTCCAGTTTCATCAGGCGGCCATTATGCAGGACATCTTCACAAAAGCCGCGCCTGTTGCCCCTGCGGCGTATCGTCGATCTCATAGCCGGCCGCGCGCGCCAGTGCGCGCAAGCGGTCCGCCTCGGCCCACTGGCGCTCCAGGCGGGCGGCAGCCCGTTCCGCCATCCACGCCTGCACCTGCTGCGGCACTTCCACCTGCGCCAGCTGCCAGGCCAGCAGATCGAGCCCCAGGGCCGTATCGAAGCGGGCCATGGTGGCCTTTTTCACGCCGTCGGGCATCTCGCTTTTCAGCAGCTCCCAGGCCACGGCCAGCGCGCGCGGGTAGTTCAGGTCGTCGTTGACGCAGGCCGCAAAACGCGCCAGCCACGCGGGGTCGGCCTCGCCATCCGCCTGGCCCAGGCCATGCACGGTAGAGCGCATGCGCGCCAGACCGCTGGCAGCAGCGCGCAAGGCATCGTCCGTGAAATTGAGGCTGCTGCGGTAATTGGCGCCCAGGCACAGGTAGCGGTAGGCCAGCGGATCGACACCCTGCTCCACCAGGCTGTGCAAACGTAAAAAGTCGCCCGAGGATTTCGACATCTTCGCCTCCCCGGTTTTCAGGAAGGCGCCATGCAGCCAGAAGTTGGCCAGGCGCGTGCCATGGCGCGCTTCCGTTTGCGCGATCTCGTTGCTGTGGTGGACGGCCACATGGTCTTCACCGCCGCAATGGATGTCGAAATACGCACCCAGGTGTTTTTCCGCCATGGCCGAGCATTCGATATGCCAGCCAGGGAAACCCAGGCCCCAGGGACTGTCCCACTCCATTTGCCGCCGGCCCGGCACGCCGCTGAACTTCCACAGCGCGAAGTCGCAGATATCGCGCTTCTCGCCCAGGTCTACCCTCTTCCCTGCCTGCAGGCCGTCGCGGTTCAGGCGTGCCAGTTTCCCATAGCTGTCCTGGCGCGTCGTATCGAAATAGATGCCGTCGTCCGTGCGGTAGGTATAACCCTTCGCTTCCAGGTCGAGGATGAATGCGATCTGCTCCGCAATGTGGTCGGTGGCGCGGCACCAGACGGTGGGCGGCAGGATATTCAACTGGCGCAGATCCCCCTCGAACGCGCGGGTGAATTCGGCGGCGATATCCCAGGCGGACTTGCCGCTGCGGGCGCTGCGGGCCTCGATCTTGTCGTCGCCGCTGTCTGCATCCGACGTCAGATGGCCCACGTCCGTGATATTCATCACGTGGCGCACCTGTAAACCGTTGAACTCGAGCGCGCGGCGCAAGCCGTCGACGAACAGATAGGTGCGCAGGTTGCCGATGTGCGCGTAGTCATAGACGGTGGGGCCGCAGGCGTACAGGCCCGCCTGGCCGGGGGCGATGGGATCGAACGGACGCAGGCTGCGGCTATACGTATCGTACAAATGAAGTGTCATGCGGGGCTCTCATGCGCGTTGCGGAAAAAGAAAATGGCCACAGGTTTTTCAACACTGTGGCCATCGGAATGAGGAGTAAAAGTTTAACGGCGCCGGGCCGCATCCTCACGAAGCCAGGTACACGGACACAGCGCAGCGGCGGCGCGGCGGTATGCAAGGACTGGATGGAAGATGGAAGAAATCATGATGAGAATATCGCATGCACGCGGGCGGGCCGTCAAGCCCTCCCGCAATGCGCTCTTATTTTTTCGCCTGCTCGATATGCGGCAGCAGCACCGTCAGGATGCCCAGCAGCGGCAGGTAGGAGCAGATTTTATACACATAGGCGATGCCCGACACGTCAGCCAGGTGGCCCATGGCGGCGGCGGCGATGCCGGAGACGCCGAACATCAGGCCAAAGAAGATCCCCGCGATCATGCCCACCTTGCCCGGCACCAGCTCTTGCGCAAACACAACGATGGCGGAAAACGCGGACGAAATGACGAAACCGATGATCACCGTCAATACAGCCGTCCAGAACAGGTCGACATACGGCAGCAGCAGGGTAAATGGCGCGGCGCCCAGGATGGAAATCCAGATCACGCGCTTGCGGCCGATGCGGTCGCCGATGGGGCCGCCCATGAAGGTGCCGGCCGCCACGGCGGCGAGGAAGAGGAACAGGTACAGTTGCGCCGCGCCGATCGACAGGTGGAACTTGTCGATCAAATAAAACGTGTAATAGCTCGACAGGCTGGCCATGTAGATGTATTTCGAGAACACCAGCAAGGCCAGCACGCCCAGGGCACCCATCACCTTGTTGCGCGACAAGTTCGGTCCATGGCCGCCCGCCTTCGGCTTGAAGCTGGCCAGGTGGCCGCTATACCAGTGGCTGACCTTGTACAGCACGCCGATGGCCAGCACGGCAAGCAAGCTGAACCAGGCGATATTGCCCTGCCCGCGATTCACGATGACGGCAGCCGCCAGCAGCGGCCCCAGCGCGGAACCGACGTTGCCGCCCACCTGGAACAGCGACTGGGCAAAGCCGTAGCGTCCGCCCGACGCCATGCGGGCCACGCGCGACGCTTCCGGGTGGAAAGTCGACGAACCGACGCCGATCAGGCCCGATGCGATCAACAGGGTCGGGAAGGTCGAGACGACGGACAGCATCAGCACGCCGGCCAGGGTAAAGCACATGCCGACAGGCAACAGGAACGGCAGCGGACGACGGTCCGTGTACAAGCCGATCCAGGGCTGCAGCAACGATGCCGTGCACTGGAACGTCAGGGTTATAAGGCCGACCTGGGTAAAGCTGAGTGAAAACTCGGCTTTCAGCATCGGATAAATCGACGGCAGTAATGCCTGGATCAAGTCATTGAGCAAATGCACGAAGGCGACGGCGCCCAGGATGTGCATGGCCAGACCGGATTGTTGTTGGGAACTAGGAAGCGAGGGCGCCGCCGGCACGGGCGTGGCCAATGCTGGGGCAGGTGTGGTTGTGTGCATGTGTCATCCGCAATAATCGGGCACGGCGGGCGGCCCGGCAAAGAAGCCAGTATAGTATGGTCACTGAACTGATAACTTCCAATAATCGTCGCCCAAGTGACAACCAAGAGACAAGCCCGCACCCCACATGTACACCCAGCAACCCGCCCAGACCCATCCCGATGGCGTGCCGTTCAGCCGCAGCACCAGCTCGCACGACTACCAGCACGTGCCGCGCCCCGTGACGGCCATGTCCAGGCAATATGCGGCGGGCGACTATACGGCGCCGCACAGCCACGTGCGGGCGCAGCTGCTGTATGCGACGGAAGGCGTGATGCGCGTCTCCACCGAGCACGGCGTGTGGATCCTGCCGCCGCGGCGCGCCTTGCTGATCCCCGTGGGCGTAGTGCATGAAGTCCACATCTTGAGCGAACTGAGCATGCGCACCGTGTATATCGACGCGCAAGTGGCCGCCCCGTATGGCGCCGATTGCAAGGTGCTGGAAGTGAGCCGGCTGTTGCGCGAGCTGATCCTGGCCTTGCTGGCCGAACCGATCGAATATGCGCTGGCGGGCCGCGGCGACTGGCTGGCGCACCTGATCCTGTCGGAGCTGACGGCGGCCGATACCGTACCCATCGCCATCCCCTGGCCGCGCGACCGGCGCCTGGTGGCCGTCTGTTCGGCCATCATGAGCGCGCCCGGCAGCCGGCGCAGCATCGAGGACTGGGCGCAGGACGCGGGCGCCAGTGCGCGCACCCTGATCCGCTTATTCCCCAAGGAAACGGGCTTGCACTACCGCCAATGGCTGCAGCAAGTCCACCTGGCCGAGGCCTTCTGCCGCCTGGACCGGGGCGAAGGCGTGGCGGCCATCGCCTATGCGCTGGGCTACGCCAGCCCCAGCGCCTTCAGCGCCATGTTCCGCCGCATCCTGGGCCGCACGCCGCAGCATTACCTGAGCGAGTGGCGCGCCGCCGACTAAACGAAAAAGCAGCCCGCGGGCTGCTTTTTTTTCATGTTCAAGCTGATTCTTTTTCGCCGGCAATCAAGCGGTAGGCCAGCGCGCCCAGCAAGGCGCCGATGATGGGTGCCAGCCAGAACAGCCACAGCTGGCTGGTGGCCCAGTCGCCCACGTACAGGGCCACGCCCGTGCTGCGGGCCGGGTTGACGGAGGTATTCGTGACGGGAATGCTGATCAGGTGGATCAGGGTCAGCGCCAGGCCGATCGGCAGCGGGGCGAAGCCGGCCGGCGCGCGCTTGTCGGTGGCGCCCAGGATGACGATCAGGAAGAACATCGTCAGCACGATTTCAATGACCAGCGCCGACAGCATCGAATAGCCGCCCGGCGAATGGGCGCCGAAGCCGTTCGAGGCAAAGCCCTTGCTGACATCGAAACCGGCCTGGCCGCTGGCGATCACGTACAGCACGCCGCCGGCCACGATGGCGCCCAGCACTTGCGCAATGATGTATGGCAACAGTTGATTGGCGGGGAAGCGGCCGCCGGCCCACAGGCCGATCGAGACGGCAGGATTCAGGTGGCAGCCCGAGATGTGGCCGATGGCGTATGCCATGGTCAGCACCGTCAGGCCAAAGGCCAGCGCTACGCCGGCAAAGCCGATGCCGAGGCCGGGAAAGGCGGCGGCCAGCACAGCGCTGCCGCAACCGCCGAAGACCAGCCAGAACGTGCCGAGAAATTCGGCGCCATATTGTTTCATGATGTATTCCTTTAAAGTGACGAGAAAACGTGCCAGGGACGACCAATCGGACCGCTCACCACCTTTGCCCCGCCAGGTAGCGACGGCAAAGCACAGCACCAGCAACGCACCGCTGCGTAAGCTGCAGAGCGCGCATAATGACATGATGTCATTATCAATGCAACATTATTACGTACAATAATGTTAATAGTTCTCTTGACACCTAAAGGTTGTTTTGATAATTCTCAAGCTGCAGTACGGCGCATGTACTTGTGTGGCGCCTCCAGTGGCGCAAAACCAAAGCTCGCATACAGGCCATGCGCGTCATCGGTGCCCAGCATCCAGACGACATCGCGCACACGCGCATCGTCGAGCGCGGCAGCCACGATCTGCTTGCCATAGCCGCGCCCCTGGTATTGCGGCAGCACAAACACGTCGCGCAGGTAGGCAAAATCCGTGTAATCGGTGATGACCCGGGCGAACGCCACTTGCTGGCCATCAACATAACCGCCGAAACACAGTGCGTTGGCGATGCCCTTGCGCACCGTTTCCAGCGCCACGCCGCGCTTCCAGTACGACTGCTCGCTCAGGTAGCGGTGGATCATGGCCACGTCCAGCTCGCCGCGTTCGCTGGAAATGCGCAGTGGCGCGTGCATCAGTTCTTGAACAACATATCGGCTTCGGCGATGCTGGGTTCGCCGAAGTAGACGGTGCGCGAGCCGCCCTTGCCATCGCTGCCGATATACACGCCCGTCATGCTGCGCTCGGCCGGGTCGTACAGGATGGAGTAGCGGTGGCCGCAATTGTGCGGTTCGCAGACACTGCTCAGCAGACGCGCCTTGCCGTCGATCTCGACGGGCTTGAGCGGGCTCGCCACACCATTCGGCACCCAGCGCTGCCGCTTCAGGCCTGCCTTCTTCAGGCCGATATTGAAGGCCTTGCGAAAGGCGTAGTCCGCCTTGTAGACGTCGGGGAAGTACGGGCAGGTGTGGCCGCCGTCGCAGCTTTGCGCCTGCTCGATCAGCGACAGTTGCGGCGTACGCGCGTGCGCCGGCAGGGTGGCCAGCGCCACGGCGGCGCCCAGGAACAGGGGCAGGAACAAACGTGCGGACATGCAATCTCCTAAAAGCATACAGTAATGCGGGCAGCATAGCAGAATGGCATGCTTGTGCGCCCGTCTCAGGGAGAACAGCGGATACCGACGACCCCGTTGACCTTGCCTTCCGCCCATCCCGTCTCGCGCCAGCGGTACACGCCGGGCGCGACGATGATCAACTGCCACTCCACCAGCTTGCCAGCGGCATTGAGGCGGGTTTCATTGTCATAGCGCAAAGTCAGGCTGCGCTCCGTTTCCGCCACCACCGTCGCGGCAAAGCGGTTGGTTTCCCCCAGCTTGCTTTTCCACGTCCGGTCGCTGAAGATCGCCAGCCGCTGATGGTCGTCAGACAGCTGCATGCGCGTAAAGTGCCGCGCTTCTTCACAAACGCTATTCGTATTGACGCTGTCGGACCAGCTGCCAGACAATTGCGCGGCATCAAAAGGAGTCGGAATGGCCGTCACGGCCGCAGTCAGCAGCAAGGTTGCAAGCATAGTTTATCGAAAGAAAACGAAAAGAATCATCATGGCAGGCGCAACGCCAGGGTAATGCTCGACGGCAACGCTGGCGTGCGCCGGTGCAAAGTCGCCTGCTCATAGGCATACGCCATCGCAATGAGTTGCATGTCGCCGTGCGCAGGGCCGATGAAGGACAAGCCGACCGGCAAGCCCCCGGCCACGCCGGCCGGCACCGTAATATGCGGCAAGGCCGACGGCGCCTGCGCCACGCCATGGCAGGTGGGCCCCACCAGCGCATCGAGGCTATGCGAGCCCAGCAGCGCTTCGATGCCGCCGGGCCCGGTCGCGGGCGGCATCTCGATCAATTCCGCGCCCTGCTCGCGCAACGCCAGCAGCGCCTGCCCGATCACGGCATCGGTCCCGGCGCACAGGCCGAACAGGCTGCGCGCCACGCCGATGCGGCGCCCATGCAAGCCGGCGGCATCCAACACCACGCCATCGGCCAGGCGTTCGCCGCTCAGGGCCGCGAGCAGCCAGGCCGCCTCGCGCACGCTGGGCGCCATCGGTCCGGCCGTGGCCGGCTCGCCGCCCTGCCCCTCGGCAGCCCTGCCCGTGGGCTTGATGGCGACCAGGCCGCAGTTTGAAGCCGGCGCGACGATGGAACCGTCCGCCGCGCTGTCGACGGCGAGGATGGTCAGCCCGGCCCAGCTGGCACTCGCATGCGGCACGCTGACGGCAGCCCATTGGCGCAAATTGCTTTTGCCGATGATGACGGCGCCGGCTGCGCGCAAGCGCGCCGCCACAAAGGAATCGCAGCTGGCATGCGTGGCCAGGGGCGCCTGCGTGCGCGTCTTCATGCGGTCGCCCGTGGCGATATTGTCGCGCAAGACGACGGGAATGCCATGCAAGGGGCCGCGCACCTTGTGCACCTGCCGTTCGCGGTCCATTTCCAGGGCGATTTTCAGCGCATCGGGGTTGATTTCAATGCCGGGATAGGCGCGCGCGCCGATGCTGCACAGGGAACGGATGCGCCCCAGGTACTGCGACGTCAGCGCATGGGAACTGAGTTTGCCTGCCTGCATCATCTGCTGTTGCGGCAACACGCCCGCATCGAGCAGATGGGCCATGGGGCTGGCGGGCGCCGTGGCACGGGCCAATACGGGACGCGCCACGCCCCGGGACGCGCCACTGCGTAACATCTGACTGCGCTGCATGCTATCTCCAGGAAACTTCAATGTTTCTACCGCAATAATGTTCTAGCCATAGCATAGCAGTCCTTGCAACACAATTGTTGTTGAAGGGAATTATTTTTTAAGCAAAAAAAACGCCGCCCGAAGGCAGCGTTTCTTGGTGATCCAGCACTGAGGCAAACCAGACCGGCATCTGCCGGGCCATGCGCGCAGCGCAGTGCAAGAATCTATCAGTTGCGTACGACACGCTTGTATTCGTTGGTACGGGTGTCGATTTCGATGACGTCGTCCTGTGCCACGAACAGCGGCACTTGCACGGTGTGGCGGTGTGCGTCGATGGCGTTTTCGATCTTGGCTTCTTTCAGGACGTTGCCCGAAGTATTGCCCTTGACCGCTGGCTCCGAGTACACCACTTGACGGGCGATGGTCGTAGGCAGTTCAACGGAGATAGCTTTGCCGTCGTAGAAAATGGCTTCGCATTCCATGCCATCTTTCAGGTAGTTCAGCGCTTCGCCCAGGTTTTCTTCTTCGATTTCGTACTGGTTGTACTCGGTGTCCATGAACACGAACAGCGGGTCGGCGAAGTACGAATACGTCACTGGCTTTTTATCCAGAACAACAACGTCAAACTTGTCGTCGCCGCGGAACACGTTTTCCATCGGGGTGTTCGTCAGAAGATTTTTCATCTTCCATTTGTAGGTGAAGCCCGTGCGGCTCGAACCGTTGACATCAGAACGCAACACGATCATTGGCTTGCTGTCGACCATGATGATATTGCCAACACGAATTTCTTTTGCGGGTTTCATAGGAATGTACGTAAAAAGTGGGTTGCATGAAGACCATCTGCCGCCTGTGCGCCATCGGCGCCGCAAGCTTGCGTTTGATCGGTTAAAAATACGTTAGAAATAACCGGGCATTTTACCTTAATTTTTGGCAAGCGCCTATCTCGTCGCGCCAGCGAACGCCAGCAGGTTACTTGCCAGATCGCCATTGGCCTGCATCTGCCGCTGCCAGGCCTGCGCGCGCGCCCGGATGCGCGGCAGGTTGGTTTGCAAAGCGGGCCACAGCTGCGCCCACGGCAAGGCGTCCGCGCTGGCGCCATTCCAGGCCAGCGCCGCCTGCACCAGACTGTCGATGGCGCCGTCCGCATCCACCGCATAGCGCTGCAGGAAGGCGCGCAATTTTACGTGATGCAAGTTCTCATCCTGCAGATAGATATGCCAGAGAAACGGCTGGCCAGCCCATTGCGCGCGCACGAAGGAATCCTCGCCGCGCACGAGATTGACGTCGCAAGCCCACAGCAGGCGGTCGTAATCGTCTTGCGGCACGAACGGCAACACGCGCACAGTTAGCGCGCCGCGCGTGCGCGCCGCACCGGCCAGCGCCGCACCGTCGCCGATAAACGCCTGAACGGCATCGAACGCGACGCCTTCCGGCACCAGGCATGTCACGGGCTCGCTGCCCGCCTGCCAGGCTGCAAACAGCTCGGCGACCGGGGCGGACGGGTAGCAGAACAGCGACACCTTCAAGGCGGACATTTCCGCCGCCGTCACGCCAAATTGCCCGAGGAATGCCGCCATGGCGCCCGCATCGGCCTGGAACGCCAGTCTTTTCTCGTCCAGCGCCGCTTCGCGCAGCAGGCCGCCCGTCTTGTTCGTGAAGCCGGGAAAGAAGAAATGCTTGATCATGCCGTGGCGCGGCGACGTCAGCGCGTGGCAACCCTCGACCCACTCTTCCGCCGTCAAGCCTTCCAGGTTCAGCCACACGGGATGCGGCGCGCACTGCGCCATGGCGGCGATATAGCCGGGCGGAATGTCGCAGGCAAAAAATTCGATGACGATGTCGGCGATGTCGGCCGGCGCGAATGCGCCATCCTGGTCGCGCCAGTGGCGCACCGTGACGCCGCCGGCCTGCTGCACTGGCGCCGTCACGTCGATTTCCGGGCATATCCGCCGGAAACTCGGCAAATCATCGACCCATAGGGTGACGGCCACGCCATGCTCGCTGCTCAACTGCCGCGCCAGGCGCCAGCAAATGCCGATATCGCCGTAGTTGTCGACGACTTTGCAGAAGATGGCCAAGGTTGGCGCGCGATCGGTAGCTAATGACATATTCAAAGGGGAAGAGAAAAATGTGGCATGGCAGCCCATAACAAAAAAGCCGCACTGTTACCAGGCGGCTTTTTTGTTGGCTGATTCAGCCGGTCTGGCGTCCCCAAGGGGATTCGAACCCCTGTACTCACCGTGAAAGGGTGATGTCCTAGGCCTCTAGACGATGGGGACAGAAAATCTGTCCTGAATGCACTATTCCGCATCCCGACCTGTTACTGCTTGCGAATCTGGCGTCCCCAAGGGGATTCGAACCCCTGTACTCACCGTGAAAGGGTGATGTCCTAGGCCTCTAGACGATGGGGACAGAAATCTGTCCTGAATGCACTAAATGCATCCTGACCCGGTACTGCAGCAATATTGCAGAAACAAAAAAAGCCTGACTTGTCAGGCCCATTCAGCACTGCACTCTTACTTTACAACTAAATCCTGGCGTCCCCAAGGGGATTCGAACCCCTGTACTCACCGTGAAAGGGTGATGTCCTAGGCCTCTAGACGATGGGGACCTGTGCTGGCTTTACTCTCAGCGGACTCTTCGTTGAAGGCTTTGCTTAGCCCCTCAAAAAAGCGTGCGCGAAGTTTAACACGAAGCGATTCACGAAATCAACTGCCGGCCTTCTTTTTTCCACCTTATTTGTATCATCGCTCCCTATGGAGACAGGATGATGGCAGGAAGATATGGAAGCGGCAGCACGCCAGGCACGCAGGAAAAACCGCGCCAACCGTCTGGCGCGGCAAAAGCATTCCTTAACGCAAGATATCGTCCGCATCGGCGATGCGCACGTCATGCATCTGGCCCAGATACGCCTCCAGGTAGCCCTTGTGGGATGCGCCGACGATGACCAGCACGCGCATGCCCGGGCGCGCCGCCATGATTTCGCGGATATTCGACGCCATGCGCAAGTTGCGCACCTCCCAGGAGGCCACGTAGTTGCGGCCATAACGCTGCGGCGAAGGCTCTTCCAGCGCCGCGCCAAAGTCGCCGCGGAAGGCCAGGTCCGCCTCTGCGCGTCCGTTATAGGCGCGGTAGATCGCCAGCACACCGGCGGGCGTATTCCATTGCCCCTCAAACCCGGCATGGATGCGCTTGCGCTCGGCCGAAAAGGAATTATTCCAGGCCGCCCTGATCGCCTTGGCATACGCCTTTTCATCGTCGACAGGCATATCGGACGTATGGTCATCCATGCCATGCACCCGCTCGTGCCCGCCCTTCGCCGCCAGCACGGCAGCAATCTGATAGCTCTCGTTGCGCTGCCCCAGCAAGGAATTGAGGTTCACGGCCAAGGGCTCGCTCACGCCGTCACCGGCGCGCCGCTCATCCGCGGGCAGGCGCAGCCATTGCACCAGCGCCGATGCACGCTCGCCACCGGCCAGGAACAGGGAAGCCAATGCGCGCCGCTGGGCGGCGGACGGCGCCGCCGGCCAGGCGGCCAGCAAACGTTCGGCCTGCGCCGTGGCCGCCACCACATCGAGCCCCGTGGCGGCCCGCGCGGCGGAAGTGTCATAGCAATAGGTTTTCACCGTATCGTCATAGCGCTGCGGATAGGCGCGCAAGTAAGCGCATTGCAAGCCGGAAAGCGCCTCGATCGCGATCGCATCCGGCCGCCAGCCCGCCAGGCGCTCGTTGAGCAAGCTCAATTGAGACGGATCAAACGATGTTGGCAATTGCGCCAAATGAGGCGAACCGAGCACCAGCACGTCATTGAACGGCCCCTTTTGCAACTTCAGCGCACCAGGATCGAATTTCGCCGCAGGCGGCGCCTCCGCGTGCGCGGGAACGTGCATAACGGCAGCAAGAAAAAAACTGGCAAATACGCGGTGCATCCTGTCTCCTCAGTGTAATGGTCCATTTTTTATCCGCGGGCATAATGAAATCAAGCCGCCTGCCAAATGTAACCACTCCGCAAATCACTGTCAGTTATATCCATGCAACCAATAGGCACAAAAAAAGCCGCCCGAGGCGACTTTGATGTATTTCCATTTCCACCCCATTGGCAAACGCAAGCGGGATCAAACACTCGCCTCTTGCCTGCCATACAAACATCCCAACAGTTAAACCATACTTCCCTGAAAGGCATAACAACAAATGCTTCGGAAATAAAAAAAGCCGCTCGAGGCGACTTTGATTTATTCATTACCATTTACCACCTGTTTCTGCGCTGTTGGTGGAGGTAAGCGGGATCGAACCGCTGACCTCTTGCATGCCATGCAAGCGCTCTCCCAGCTGAGCTATACCCCCCGGGCGCAGAAACACTGCTACTTCTTTACAACCACAACACCAGACTGAACTGGCGTCCCCAAGGGGATTCGAACCCCTGTACTCACCGTGAAAGGGTGATGTCCTAGGCCTCTAGACGATGGGGACCTCGGTACTACAGTTTTACCACCTTACTTCTGCGCTGTTGGTGGAGGTAAGCGGGATCGAACCGCTGACCTCTTGCATGCCATGCAAGCGCTCTCCCAGCTGAGCTATACCCCCCGGGCGCAGAAATAATAAAAGCCGCACTTGGCGACTTTGTTCCACTACTTGCTTTCCATCCAGATTCCGCTTTTTACGGCCCTGAACTTACAACAATCAGTACAAACAACTGCCACTACTATACCACAACTACCTGGCGTCCCCAAGGGGATTCGAACCCCTGTACTCACCGTGAAAGGGTGATGTCCTAGGCCTCTAGACGATGGGGACCGCGGAACTTCCAAACAACTACTGCACCACTTCAACGACTAACAAAACCTGACTGCGGTTTTGCTGCTGGTGGAGGTAAGCGGGATCGAACCGCTGACCTCTTGCATGCCATGCAAGCGCTCTCCCAGCTGAGCTATACCCCCGTTGGTGCAGAAACAAGAGTATAGCAAAGAAGTTTCACTCTGCAAATACCCTTTTTCGTCTATGAGCAACTTTTCATAGGGGCGGTTTCCGCACCGCATTTACACGCTCAATTCAGCGCGACGATTACAGCCACTTTGCCAGGCGCGCCAGCACGGTGTCGCGGCCGAACATCACCACCACCTGGTCGATGGCAGGCGTCTGCAGCTGGCCCGTCAAGATCAAACGCAAAGGCATGGCCAGCAGCGGCATCTTGATGGTGTTCGCGGCCAGCACTTCCTTGATCATGGCGGCGACGGCTTCCTTGCTCCACTCCACCGTGGCGATACGCTCGGCAAACTGCGCCAGCACGGGCTTGATGGCATCCGTGATGTGCTGCGCGACCAGTTCCGCTTCCGGCTGCGGTTCGCGGAAGAACAGCATCGAGGCGGCAGCCAGCTCATTGACGGTGTTGGCGCGCTCTTTCATCATGCCCAGCACTTGCGCCAGGTCCGGCGCGCCTTCGAAGACGGCGCCGGCGGCGACCATTTGCGGACGCGCCAGGTCGGCCAGGCGGGTATTGTCGGCCTGCTTGATATAGTGGTTGTTCAGCCAGGCCAGTTTTTCATTATTGAACTGGGCCGCCGATTTCGACAGGTGGTTCAGGTTGAACCACTCGCAGAACTGCTCGGTCGAGAACACTTCATCGTCGCCATGGCTCCAGCCCAGGCGCGCCAGGTAGTTCAGCATCGCTTCCGGCAGGAAGCCCTGCACCGGGTAATCCATCACGCTGACGGCGCCATGGCGCTTCGACAGCTTTTCACCGTCCGCGCCCAGGATCATCGGCAGGTGGCCGTACAGCGGCAGCGGTGCACCGATGGCGCGCAGGATGTTGATCTGGCGCGGAGTGTTGTTGACATGGTCGTCGCCGCGGATCACGTGCGTGATCTGCATGTCCCAGTCATCGACGGCCACGCAGAAGTTGTACGTCGGCGTGCCGTCAGGGCGGGCGATCACCAGGTCGTCCAGCTCGCGGTTGGAAATCGTGATCGTGCCCTTGACCACGTCGTCCCACGTCACGTCGCCGTCGAGCGGGTTCTTGAAACGCACGACGGGCTTGCGGTCGGCCGGCACGGCCGGCAGGGTCTTGCCCGGCTCCGGACGCCAGGTGCCGTCGTAGCGCGGCTTTTCACCGGCGGCGCGCATGCGCTCGCGCATCGCTTCGACTTCTTCCGGCGACGAATAGCAGTGATACGCCGTGCCCTCAAGCAGCATCTGCGCCACCACTTCGCGGTAGCGGTCCATGCGCTGCATCTGGTAGAACGGGCCTTCGTCGTGGTCCAGGCCCAGCCACTTCATGCCTTCGATGATGGCTTGCACGGCTTCCGGCGTGGAACGCTCCACGTCCGTGTCTTCGATGCGCAGCACGAAGGTGCCGCCGAAGTGGCGGGCATACGCCCAGCTGTACAAAGCGGTGCGGGCGCCGCCCAGGTGCAGATAGCCGGTCGGGCTGGGAGCGAAACGGGTACGGACAGGAGTAGCGGTTGTGGTCATCGAAGTAATCAGGCTTGAATAAGTAAAACGCCATTTTACTCTGTTGACCGCCGCCGCTCCACAAGCACCGTCACAGCTGCAGCAAGCGCCTTTTCACCTCCGCCGCCTGCGCATGCAGCGCCTGCTCGAACAGGGCGACCAGTTGCGACAGGGGCCGGTGCAGGGGCTTGACCAGATTCACCGTGAACGGCAGGGAAACGCCGAAGCGGCGGATCTGCAAGCCCTGCCCCGCGTAGTCCAGCGCCGTGAGCGGATTGACGATGGCCAGGCCCACGCCTTCGCGCACCATCGCGCACACAGAGGCAGCACTGTGCGTGTCGAGCGCCATGCGCCGCTCCACGCCCGCCTGCGCGAAGATGGCGTCGATCTGCTGGCGGTAGGGGTCGACGGCGGCCAAGCTGATGAAAGGCTGGCCTGCGAAGTCCGCCGGCTGCAACACGGCCTTGCCGGCGAGCGCATGGCCGTCGGGCAGCACACACACTTCATCGACGGACATCAATGTATCGAGCGCGGTGCCCGGCGGCGCATTGCCCACTTCCGTCAGGCCGATATCGTGGCGCTGCGCCGACAGCCACTCTTCCAGCAGCGGCGACTCCTGCGGCGTGATGCTGATGCTCACCTTGGGAAAATCGGCGACGAAACGCTTGCACGCCTGCGGCAGCAGCGACTGGGAAAACACGGGCAGACAGGCGATCGACAGCTGCCCCTGGTCGAACTGGCGCAAGGCCGCCGCCGTGCTGACGATGCGCTCCAGGCCGAAATACGCGCGCTGCACTTCCTCGAACAGCTGCAGCGCCTGGGCCGTGGGACGCAGCCGCCCCCGCTCGCGCTCGAACAGGGTCAGGCCCGTCAAGTGTTCCAAGCGCGCCAGCTCGCGGCTGACGGTGGGCTGCGACGTATGCAGCATGGCGGCGGCGGCCGTCACGCTGCCCGTCGTCATGATGGCGCGAAAGACCTCGATATGGCGCAGGGAGATAGTCATGGTCATATCATAAATGAATAAGGTAGCCTCAAATAGATATTTTATAGTCGAAGTACAATCAGCCATCATGCGCTATCTCCTCATTCCACCGAAAGCACACGATGAAGCCCGTCACCGACCAGACCCTCGCCCAACTCGCCCAGGAACACGGCACGCCCCTGTGGGTGTATGACGCGGCCACCATCCGCGCGCGCATCGCGCAGCTGGCGCGGTTCGACACGGTGCGCTTCGCGCAAAAAGCCAATTCGAACATCCACCTGCTGACCCTGATGCGCGAAGCGGGCGTGCACGTGGACGCCGTCTCGCTGGGCGAGATCGAGCGCGCGCTGCAGGCAGGCTTTGCGCCGGCGCAAACGAATGGCGCCGCCGGCGTGGTTTTCACCTGCGACCTGTTCGACCGCGCCACCCTGGCGCGCGTGTCAGCGGCGAAGATCGAAGTCAATTGCGGCTCCGTCGACATGCTGCGCCAGCTGGGCCCAGTGTCGCCCGGCCACCGCGTCTGGCTACGCATCAATCCCGGCTATGGCCATGGCCATAGCAACAAGACCAATACGGGTGGCGAAAACAGCAAACACGGCATCTGGCACGAAGAGCTGCCGGAGGCGCTGGCCGTCATCCGCGCACATGGCCTGCACCTGGTGGGCCTGCACATGCACATCGGCTCCGGCGTCGACTACAGCCACCTGGAAATCGTCTGCGGCACCATGGTCGACCTAGTGAAAAACATGGGCCACGACATCGAAGCCATTTCCACGGGCGGCGGCCTGTCCGTGCCCTACCGCGAAGGCGAGCAGCCCGTCGACACGGACCACTACTTCCAGCTGTGGGATGCGGCGCGCAAGCAGATCGAGGCGCACCTGGGCCATCCCGTGCACCTGGAAATCGAACCGGGCCGCTTCCTCGTCGCCGACGCGGGCTTGCTGGTGGCCGAAGTGCGCGCCACCAAGCAAATGGGCGGCAACCACTTCACCTTGCTCGATACGGGTTTCAATGAACTGATGCGCCCTGCCATGTACGGCAGCTACCATGAAATGTCGGTCATCGCGCATGACGGCCGCGCACTGGACACACAGCGCGCCACCGTGGTCGGCGGCCCCCTGTGCGAATCGGGCGACGTCTTCACCCAGCGCGACGGCGGCGTGGTGGAAACCCGGCTGCTACCGGCAGCGCAGGTGGGCGATTACGTCGTCTTCGAAGGCGCCGGTGCGTATGGCGCGTCGATGTCGTCGAACTACAACAGCCGTCCCCATGCGGCCGAATACCTGGTCGATGGAGAACAATCCCGCCTGATCCGCCGCCGCCAGACGGTGGCCGAGCTGATCGCGCTGGAACAACTGTAACACCTTGCCCCGTGCGGGCATGCGCATCTGCTAACATCGGGGCAACCCGATGAAAGCCCGCCATGCCCGCCCAAGCAATTCCCTCCCGCAGCGCCACCCGGCTGCTGCTGCCACTGCTGCTGTCCGCCGTCCTCGCCGGCTGCGTCTCGCTGCCTTCGCTGGAAGGCCGCGTGGCATCCAGCGTCATCGCCGACACAAAGCACACCCAGCTGGCCACGGCCATTGCGCCCATGGTGGCGCAGCATCCCGGCGTGTCCGGCATCTACCCGCTCGCCGACGGACGCGACGCCTTTGCCGCGCGCGCCCTGCTGGCCGCCGCCGCCCAGCGCAGCCTGGACGTGCAGTACTACATCTGGCACAAGGACATCACGGGCACCCTGCTGTTCGACGCCCTGCGCCAGGCGGCCGAGCGGGGCGTGCGCGTGCGCCTGCTGCTCGACGATAACAACACGGCGGGCCTGGAGCAGACCCTGGCGATGCTGGGCAAACAGCACAACCTGGAAATCCGCCTGTTCAACCCCTTTATGCCCCGCTCTCCGCGCGCGCTGGCCTTTGCCACCGATTTTTCCCGCCTCAACCGGCGCATGCACAACAAATCGTTCACGGCCGATAACCAGGCCACCATCGTCGGCGGGCGCAACGTGGGCGACGAATATTTTGGCGCGGCCGGCGACGTGCTGTTTGCCGACCTGGACGTGCTGGCCGTCGGCCCCGTCGTCGACGACGTTTCGCGCGATTTCGACCGCTACTGGAACAGCGCCTCGGCCTACCCGGCCAGCCTGCTGCTGACCAGCCCTGTCGAGGGCGACGCGGCCACCATCGCCGCCGAAGCGGACCGCATCGACGACACCAAGGCGGCCGAGGAATACGTGCAGGCGCTGCGCACCTCGCCCTTCGTCAGACAAATGATGGAGCGCACCCTGCCCTTCGAATGGGCCAGGACGCGCATGGTCAGCGACGACCCGGCCAAAGTGCTGGACAAGGCCAGGCCAGGCACGGGCGTGGCGGACAACCTGAAAAACCTGCTGGGCGTACCGGAAAAGGAAGTGGACCTGGTGTCGCCGTATTTCGTGCCCGGCAAAGCCGGCACCCAGGCCTTCGCCGACCTGGCGAAAAAAGGCGTGGGCGTGCGCATCCTGACGAATGCGCTGGAAGCGACCGACGTGGCGGCCGTGCATGCCGGCTATGCGAAGTGGAGAAAACCGCTGCTGGAAGCGGGCGTGCTGCTGTACGAGTCGCGCCGCTCGTGGGAAGCCGGCGATGCGCGCGAACAGCCGGGCCGCTTCGGCAGCTCCGCATCGAGCCTGCATGCGAAGACCTTTGCCGTCGACGACCGGCGCATCTTTGTCGGCTCGTTCAACTTCGACCCGCGCTCGATCGAATTGAACACGGAAATGGGCCTCGTCATCGACAGCCCCGCGCTGGCCAGCCAGCTGGGGCAAGCCATGCGCACCACCATCCCGCAGCGCGCCTACCAGGTACTGCTGGGCGACGACGGCGCGCTGTACTGGATCGCCCGCGACGCCAGCGGCGCCACCACGCGCTACGACACGGAGCCGGGCACCAGCGTGTGGAAGCGCATCGGGGTGGCGATACTGTCGGTGCTGCCGATTGATTGGCTACTGTAAAGCACGCAGCCTATGTCATTTCCCGCGAAATGGCCGACAATATTTAAGGTCGGGGTATGGTTTCTCACCATCAAAAAATATCATTCTCAAACCAATAACCGTATCTGAGTAGTGACAATAAAAATTGGGATAATCCGGTACTGGCAACAGAGGTGGCGCCGGTGTGGTCTCAAGCCGGAACATCGTGCTCTGTAATCGGACGACCTCGGACAAGCGCACGGTCTTGCGCGTACTTTCATTCGGGAGATCAGCATCCCGTAAAACCGTGCGCGGTTGACCAAAATCTGACTGACCTACCACGCTGGAGCTGAGGTAAAACAGTTTCATCGGTTTACGCAAAATAGCATTAAACTGATCGCTGTCCTCAAAGTTCAATATATCAAGCGGGGCGAAATCGGCCTGCAGATCCTTTCGGCAGTCTGATTCATACTCCGCAAATACCCATATATTATCGGCATCAAAGACAATAAGGCGTGGTACAGGCTCATCCGTTCTACATAATGCGTTTGGCCGCAAATCGATTGCAACAACACCAGCGTCGTTTCCTTCCAGTGATCGGCGCTCATCACCGCCAAACCCAGGCCGAAGCAAATATATTTTGCGTGATTCTTCTTTAACAAGACTAACTGCACGATACGTCGTGTTGGCATAGGCCGAAAGCATTGGTTGAAACTGCAACTTGCCGGGATGCCACACGCTCACTCTGTAGCGACCTATCTCATGCCAATCCGGCTTCTGCGGTCGCTCCATCACCCAAAAACCCGGCGGGTCACATTTTGGCGGCACTTCACTATGCTCACATTTGTTATAGGCATGCAGATCAAGCCCGTTGCTCAGACTTAGCCACGGCTTGTCGGCCTTCAAGGGAACGGCATAATAATAGTCATATGAGGCATGATCGAAGTGTGGCACGACGCACCCCGGCAGCAAAATCCACATCAATGCCATACAACAACATTTGAATAGTGAACTGTTCATTGACGTCCTCATCGTGAAATAAAGAAATTTCACTATCCGTCAAGAACTTTGCGTGCCTATTGATATTTGTCGACTTACAACTCTTAAATCAATAAAAAAACAGGCTTCCGTGAAAACGCAAGCCTGGCCTTTACATCAACGATACACCTCTATGCCTGAACTACCGCACCACCTCCATCAACACCCGCCCTTCCGACGCCGACGGTTGGCGCACGCGCAGCAGGTGCGCCAGGGTCGGGGCGATATCGACCACTTCCGCATACTGGCCATAGGCGCCCGGCTTGATCCAGCGGGGGCCGAACACCATCAGCGGCACGTTGGTGTCATACGTGTACGGCGTGCCGTGCGAAGTGCCGCCCGCGCCCTTGCCGAAGTACCAGGCCGGCTTTGTCACGACCATCAGGTCGCCCGACAGCTGGCGATTCCAGGCGCGGCGCATCAGGGTGTCCATGCGCGTGGCAACGGCACCCGCTTCCATCTGCGTGCGCGTATAGACTTGCGCCAGGCCGTCCTGCTGCAGCAGGAAGCGGGCCGCCGCGTCTTCCAGGGCGGCGCGATTGACGCCGCCCTTCTCCGCCAGCGCGTAATCAAGGTAGATATTCGGCAGCGACGACGTCGTCACCAGTTTATCGATACCCATGTTAGTCGCCAGGTGCTGGTTCAAGGCATCGACCAGTTTGGCGCCATCGATGCGTTTGGCCGAGAAGCCCCGCGTTTCGGCAAATTCCGGCACGTTGGCAAAACCATGGTCGGCCGTCAGCACCACCAGCACGTTATCCATGCCGACTTTTTTATCGAGGTCGGCAAAGAAGCCGGCCAGCATGCGGTCCAGGCGCTGCAGGTGGTCGTGCGACATCTTGCTTTCCGGGCCGTAGGCGTGATTCACGTAATCGTGCGCGGACAGGCTCACGCCCAGGATATCGGGCACGCCGGCCGGGTTGTGGCCCAGGTTTTCGCCATCGATGGCGGCGCGGGCGAATTCCAGGGTCAGTTCATCGAGGAAGGGACCGGCCTTCAGGCGGCTGTAGTACTCGCCATCGAGCTTGCCGCCGTCGCTGTAATAGGCGAACGGGAAGGTGTTGCGCGTGCCCGGCTTGGCCGGCACCAGATCATCGCGGGCATCGCGCGCATAGGCGGAATCGGCCAGCAGCGGCGTCCAGCTCTTGCCATAATAACGGTCTTGCGGCTTGGCGGCCTGGTAGCGCTGCACCCATTGCGGGTGCTGCTGCATGTAATAGGTGCTGCTGGCAAAATTGCCCGTCTTTTCCATGTACATATACGCCGTGCCCGTTTTCCCGGCCAGCAGGATGGCGCCCCGATCCTTGCCCGACACCGTGACGACCTTGGCCTTGTCGCCCGTGGAATAGCGCAACTCGTCGCCCAGGGTGCTCACGCGAAGCTTGGTCGGCGCAGTGCCGTCGTCGGGCTGCGTGTCTTCGCCGATGTAATGGAAATTGCCATCTTCGGTGCAGTACACGGATTTTTTCGTGACGGGATCGATCCAGTTATTGCCGATCACGCCATGCTGATAAGGGTAAGCGCCCGACAGCACGGCCGAGTGGCCGATGGCCGTGACCGTGATGCCATGCGCCTGGTGCGCGTCGCTGAACCACGCGCCCTGCTCCAGCAGGCGGCGGAAGCCGCCTTGGCCGAACTGGTCGCGGTAGCGCGTCACCTGCTCTTGCGGCAAGCCGTCCACTACCAGCACCACCACCAGCTTCGGCTGCGCCGCACCGGCAGCAACAGCAGGAACGGCCTTGGCCGCATGCGCCTGGCTCGCCGCCACGCCAGCCGCCAACAGCAGCGCCTGCGCCAGTTGCCGGGAAAGGGAGAAATGTTTCGTCATATCCGCTCATCAAAAGTTAGGCCACCGGCCAGCATACGCCGACTATATGACACAATAATGACAAGAGGCAACAATATGAAAAAGGCCAGGCTCCATCGCTAGAACCCGGCCTTTACTGGAACGGATGAATTTGCCTGACTTATTTGCCTGGCTTACTTGACCGTCACCTTGATGCTTTTGCTCAACTCCGGCCCATACGACTGGTGCGCGCCGTTGGCAAACTGCATCGTCAGGGTGTACTGGCCCGGCGGCAAGGTGACGTCCGTTTCCGTTTGTCCTTTGCCAAAATGCAAATGTTTGTCATCCATGGGCATCATTTCGCCCGCCTTCATCGGCCCCATATTGATGAGCAAATGATGGTGGCCCGTCTTGGCCGTCATGTCGCCGGCCGGCTTGACGTCCATGCCGCTGACGGCAAATTTCACTTTGAACGGGCTGCTCACTGTCGCGCCATCGACGGGCTCGACGAACGAAACGGATTGCGCAAACGCGCTGGCGGCCAGCAGGCTGCCCGCGATCACGGCTGCGGCTTGGCGCAGGAATACGGTGGTCAATTGCATGATGTCTCCTCTTGTTTAATAACAACACGGACTGCATGAAACCATATTCCTGCTGACAATGGCGCATGCAAGCGCCAGGCCTGACGTTTAATCGTTCTTGATGACGATCGACGGGAACTTGCTGGTCATATCCTTTGCCTTTTCCGCCACCTTGATCGCGATGGTGCGGGCGATCTGCTTGTAGATGACGGCGACGGGGCCTTCCGGCTCGGCCACGACGGTCGGCGTGCCGGAATCCGTCTGCTGGCGGATCGCCATGGTCAGCGGCAAGGCGCCGAGGAATTCCACTCCGAAGTCCGCGCACATCTTCGCGCCGCCGCCGGCGCCGAAGATTTCTTCCGCATGGCCGCAGTTCGAGCAGATGTGCGTGCTCATGTTTTCCACCACGCCGAGGATCGGGATGCCGACTTTCTCGAACATTTTCAAGCCCTTGCGCGCGTCCAGCAGCGCGATGTCCTGCGGCGTCGTGACGATCACGGCGCCCGTGACGGGCACTTTTTGCGACAGTGTCAATTGAATATCGCCCGTGCCAGGCGGCATGTCGACGATCAGGTAATCGAGGTCGCGCCAGTTGGTCTGGTCGAGCAATTGCTGCAAGGCTTGCGTGACCATCGGGCCGCGCCATACCATCGGCTCGTCCGGATCGATCATGAAGCCGATCGACGACACTTGCAGGCCGTGATTTTCCATCGGTTCCATGCTCTTGCCGTCGAGGGTCTTCGGCTGGCCGCTGATGCCCAGCATCATCGGCTGTGACGGGCCATAGATATCGGCGTCCAGCATGCCGACGGTGGCGCCTTCGGCCGCCAGGGCCAGGGCCAGGTTGACCGCCGTGGTCGATTTGCCAACGCCGCCCTTGCCGGAAGCGACGGCGATGATGTTTTTCACGTTGCTCATCGGCTTCAAGCCGCGCTGCACCGTGTGCGAAATGATTTTCGACGACACGCCCACGCTGACGTTGCCCACGCCCGGCAGCACGCGCAACGCGGCCAGCACGGATTTGCGGATCAGGTCAATCTGGCTTTTGGCGGGGTAGCCCAGTTCGATGTCGAGCGAAATATCATCGCCATCGACCTTCAGATTCTTGACGGTTTTGCTGGAAACGAAATCTTTATGTGTATTTGGATCAATAACCTGGGCCAGCGCGGCCTTGACGTCTTCTACTGTGATGCTCATGTAAATCTCCGTGTGTACTACATATGTGCAATACGCGCAGTCTAGCGCAAATTTGCATGGCGCGATGGCGGCAAAAGCATCACTTGCCAGCGCTGCATCTGCTCATATTGCCTTTCCGCTGTTAAAATGACCTATTATCCATCCCAAAAGTGCATCAATCATGACTCGCAAGCTGTTCGTCACCACTGCCCTGCCTTACGCAAACGCCGCTTTTCACATTGGCCACATCATGGAATACATCCAGGCCGATATCTGGGTCCGGTTCCAGCGAATGCAACGCGATGGTGCAGCCGGCCGTGAAGTGCACTTTGTGGGCGCCGACGATACACATGGCACGCCCATCATGATCGCCGCCGAAAAGGAAGGCATTACGCCGCAGCAATTCGTCGCCAACATCGCGGCCGGCCGCGCCCAGTACCTCGATGGCTTCCATATCGCCTTCGACAACTGGTATTCGACCGATTCGCCGGAAAACGTTGATCTGTCGCAATCGATCTACCGCAAACTGCGCGATACGGGCCTGATCGTCACGAAAACCGTCGACCGCTTCTTCGATCCAGTCAAGGGCATGTTCCTGGCCGACCGCAACATCAAGGGCGAATGCCCGAAATGCGGCGCCAAGAACCAGTACGGCGACAATTGCGAAGTGTGCGGCGCGGCCTACCAGCCGACCGACCTGGTCAACCCGTTCTCCGTGTTCACCAACGCGACGCCCGTGATGAAGCCGTCGGAACAGTACTTCTTCAAGCTGTCCGACCCGCGCTGCTTCGAATTCCTCAAGGATTGGCTCAACACGCCAGGCCGCCTGCAGCCTGAAATGGTCAACAAGGTCAGCGAATGGCTGGGCGAAGCGGGCGAAAAGCTGGCCGACTGGGATATCTCGCGCGATGCGCCCTATTTCGGCATCCCGATTCCCGATGCGCCGGGCAAGTTCTTCTATGTGTGGATGGACGCGCCCGTCGGCTACCTGGCCAGCCTGAAAAACTATTGCGACAAGAAAGGCCTCGATTTCGACGCCCTGCTGAACGATCCTGCCACGGAACAAATCCACTTCATCGGCAAGGACATCGTCTCCTTCCATTTGCTGTTCTGGCCCGCCATGCTGAAATTTGCCGGCCACCCGGTGATCGACAAACTGAAAGTCAATGTGCATGGCTTCCTGACGGTCAACAACGAAAAAATGTCGAAGTCGCGCGGCACGGGCATCTCGCCGCTGCGCTACCTGGACCTGGGCATGAACCCGGAATGGCTGCGCTACTACATCGCTTTCAAGCTGAACTCGAAAGTGGAAGACCTGGACTTCAACGGCGACGACTTCGTGGCCCGCGTGAACAGCGACCTGATCGGCAAATACGTGAACATCGCCAGCCGCTGCGCCGGCTTCATCGCCAAGCGTTTCGACGGCAAGCTGGCATCGACGCTGTCGGAAGGCGCGCAAAGCTGGATCAACCGCGCGCTGACGGTGGACGCCAACGGCGTCATCGTCGAGCGCCAGGCCAGCATCGCCGCGCACTTCGAGAACCGCGAATTCGGCAAGGCCTTGCGCGAGATCATGGAAATCGCCGACATCACCAACCAGTACGTCGATGAAAACAAGCCGTGGATCCTCGCCAAGGATGCGGACAAGACAGCCGAACTGCACGACGTGTGCACGACGGCCCTGATCCTGTTCCGCCAGTTGACGATCCTGCTGTCGCCGGTCTTGCCGGGCGTGGCCAAGAACGTGGCCTCGTTCCTCAACGACGAGCAATTCACCTGGGCCGATACGCAAGTGTTCGGCGACGCCGTCTCGAACAGCATGCTGGGCCGTACCATCGGCGCCTACAGCCACTTGATGACGCGCATGGATGCAAAGATGATCGAAGCGCTGTTTGACGCACCGCAAGCTGCCGCCATCGCGGCGCCGGCTGGCGATGCCGCGAACGACGCCGCACCGGTCGCTGAAACACCGGCCTCCGCCATCGAGGAACTGGCGCCCGAGATCAAGATCGACGACTTCCTCAAGGTCGACCTGCGCATCGCGAAAATCGTCAACTGCGAACTGGTCGACGGCTCCGACAAGCTGCTGCGCCTGACCCTGGACGCGGGCGAAGGCCGCTTGCGCAATGTCTTCTCCGGCATCCGTTCGGCCTACCAGCCGGAAGAGCTGGTCGGCAAGCTGACGGTGCTGGTGGCCAACCTGGCGCCGCGCAAGATGAAGTTCGGCATTTCCGAAGGCATGGTCATGGCCGCATCAAGCGCCGACGAGAAAGCCAATCCAGGCATCTACATCCTGAACCCTTGGCCAGGCGCCGAACCTGGCATGCGCATCCGCTAAGCCCGCACAAGGACCGATGATGAATATCGTGGTGCGCGAAGCAACGAATGCCGATGCACAACTGATGGCCGAACTGACCCGCGCCGCGTGGGCCGGCAAGGTGGCGGCCTCGTCCAGTGGACACCACGAGACGGCGCAGCAGGTGGAAGAGCAATTGCGCCACGGCGGCGGTTTTCTGTTGCTGATCGACGACATTCCGGCCGGTTCGCTGCGCTGGATGCCGCTCGACAGCGATCCCGCCATCTGGAAGATTTCACGCATGGGCGTGCTGCCCGCCTACCGGGGCAGCCACGTTTCGCAACATTTGCTGGAAGCCATCATTCATCACGGCCTGTCGTGCCAGGCGGAGGAATTGCGCCTGGCCGTGCGGCGCGACCAGCGCAAGCTGATCGATTTTTATGCGGCCTTCGAATTCGACCTGGCCGAAGAACTGGAATATTCGCACGCCAACCCCGCCGAACCGGCGCCGATGGTGATGCGGCGTTTGTTGCGTTATTGATTTTTAGCAATTTCGCCCCGGACTTGCCGATACAACAACCCGCCAGGCGGCACGGCGCGGTAAAATACGGCCGGCTGACCTTACCTATAAGACACTCAGAAGAGAATATGAAACTGCCTGCAAAACACAACAACTACGTATCCGACCACACCTTGTTCATCGCCGAACTGAAGGCCAAGAATCCTGGCATGGAAGCGGGCCAGCAAGCGGGCCGCGCCCTGCTGTGGGACAAGCCGGCCGTCAGCATCGATGAGCAGGAGCGCCAGCTGGCGTCGGCCGTCAAGCAACAGGCTTACGTTTACCAGAACAAGAACTAAGATCTGGAACCGGCACGATGTTGCCTGAAGAGTCTGCAGTCACGCCGGAAGCCGACGCTTCCGGTGCCGGCGCAGTCATCGAGTCGCCCGACCCCGCCGCTGGCGGCGACGGCAGCGGCGACCCTGCAGCATCCGCCACGGCAGTAACGGACGAGGCGCCCGCCGCCGACCCGCTGGGCATCGCCCGCCTGTATGGCGAGCCGATGATGCGCATGCCGACGGATTTGTACATTCCGCCGGACGCGCTGGAAATCTTCCTCGAAGCCTTCGAAGGCCCGCTCGACTTGCTGCTCTACCTGATCCGCAAGCAAAATTTCAACATTCTCGATATCCCGATGGCGCAGGTGACCCTGCAATATCTGAAATATGTCGACCAGATCCGCGTGCGCAACCTGGAACTGGCCGCCGAGTATTTGTTGATGGCGGCCATGTTGATCGAGATCAAGTCGCGCATGCTCTTGCCTTCGCGTAAGAGCGACGTCGAGGAAGATGGCGGCGATCCCCGTGCCGAACTGGTGCGCCGCCTGCTCGAGTACGAACAGATCAAGCTGGCTGCCTACGACCTGAACGCCATCCCGCAGTTCGAGCGCGATTTCGTGCGCACGCAGATTTTCATCGAGCAAAGCCTGACGCCCACCTGGCCCGACGTGGAACCGGTGGACTTGCAGCAGGCGTGGCTCGACGTGCTGAAACGCGCCAAACTGACCCAGCATCACCGCATCAGCCGCCAGGAACTGTCCGTGCGCGAGCACATGTCGAGCATCCTGCGCCACTTGCAATCGTCGCGCTTCGTCGAATTCAGCGAGTTGTTCGACATTGCCGGCGGCGTGCCCGTGGTGGTGGTCAACTTCGTGGCCCTGCTGGAACTGGCCAAGGAAACCCTGATCGAAATCACACAGGCAGAACCGTTTGCCCCCATCTACGTCCGGCTGGCCTATTCGCCCGCCTGACTCCTTCCCTTTGTCACTGACCACCGTACAACGGGGTTTTAGCGAAAGCAATCCATGAAAATTATTTCCGACATCGAAGAATTGCGCGACCAGCTCAGCGGACAGCTGCGCACGGCGTTCGTCCCCACCATGGGCAACCTGCACGAAGGCCACCTGTCGCTGATGCGCCTGGCGCGCAAGCATGGCGACCCCGTCGTCGCCTCGATCTTCGTGAACCGCCTGCAATTCGGCCCGAACGAAGACTTCGAGAAATATCCGCGCACCATGGCGGCCGACATCGCCAAGCTGGAAAAGGAAGGCGTGTACGTGCTGTTCGCGCCCACGGAAAAGGAACTGTACCCGGAGCCGCAGGAATACCGCGTGCGCCCGCCCGATGACCTGGGCAATACCCTGGAAGGCGAATTCCGTCCCGGCTTCTTCGAAGGCGTGTGCACGGTCGTCACCAAGCTGTTTTCGTGCGTGGGTCCGCGCGTAGCCGTGTTCGGCAAGAAGGATTACCAGCAGTTGATGATCATCCGCAACATGGCGCGCCAGTTCGCGCTGCCGACGGAAATCATCGCCGCCGAGACCTACCGCGCAGACGATGGCTTGGCCTTGTCCTCGCGCAATATGTACCTGTCGGAAAGCGAACGCGCGGAAGCGCCGGAACTGTACAAGGGCCTCAATTTCGTCGCCGAGGAAGTGCGCAAGGGTAACCTGGCCGTCGGCGAACTGGAACAGGCGGCCATGCAGCTGCTGGACGGCCGCGGCTGGAAATCGGACTACATCGCCGTGCGCAAGCGCGCCAACCTGCAGGCGCCGAACGCGGCAGAGCTGGCTGCCGGCGAACCGCTGGTGGTGCTGGCCGCCGCCAAGCTGGGGCAGACTCGCCTGATCGACAATCTGGAAATTTAAGCGCCATCTCCAAGCGTCACCTCGACGGGGCCATTCGGTCCCGTTTCTGTTTCTGTTTCTTTTCCTTACTTCTCCATCCCTACCAGCTTGAGTTCGGCAAACAGCGGCCTGTTGCTGCCGCGTGCCGCTTGCAACATGTCATAGCTGGCCGCATCGAGCACGATTTCTTCTCCCGCCCACAGCTTGCGCTGGTTCGCAGGCAGCCTCAGGCTGCGCAGGATGGCCCGCGCCTGAGCCGGATCGGCCGCCAGCAGGCGGATGGCGTGCGCATGGCGCTGCGTACCCGTGAGTATCGGCAAGCCGCCCTGCGGGCCATGCTTGCTCAGGCTGACATAGTCATGGCCGCCCACGCGGTGCAAATAGGCATGCCGGCCATCGGCTTCGGCTACCGGCTGCGCGGCAGGCTCCTGCATCTCGACCGACGCGACGGGCGCAACGGCCGTTTGCTCCAGGCTCACGCCGCAGGCCGTTAACAGGGCCGTGCCCAGGGCGAAAAATAATACGGGTGCTCGGCGCATCGTGCGCTCCTTCTTGTCGGGGTCGGGGACAAAGGGGAAATACTGCAGCGATCATGGGCCAAATTATTTGACGTGTAAAGTTAACTTTGGGAAATATTTCATTCCTTTGCGCAATTATCTGCAGACAGTGGGATCATCTCTGCCCGTACCCGGCAAGCCTGGGACAATTGTTAATGCAATTTGCACACTGAAATCATCAAACCCATCTTTATCCAACAATCAATAAAGATGACAATGGCTGCACTGGTTCGCAGCGACAACATGCGGGCCTCCCACCACAACAGGAGAACACCCATGAACACAGCAGCTATACCGGCCAAGGTCGCCATCGTCACGGGCGCTTCGCGCGGCATCGGCGCGGCCATCGCCCGCCGCCTGGTGCGCGACGGCATGCAGGTCGTCGTCAATTACGCCAGCGGCAACGTGGAAGCGGAGCAGCTGGTGGCGGCCATCGTGGCCGACGGCGGCGCCGCCATCGCCGTCAAGGCCAACGTCGCCGACGCGGGCCAGGTGCAAGCCCTGTTCGATGCGGCCGAGGCGGCCTATGGCGGCGTCGACGTGCTGGTCAACAATGCCGGCATCATGCCGCCCGCGCTGCCGGCCCTGGCCGACACGGACGACGCCACCTTCGACAGCCTGTTCGCCATCAACGTCAAGGGCAGCTTCAACACCATGCGCCAGGCGGCGACGCGCTTGCGCCACGGCGGCAGCGTCGTCAATTTCTCCACCAGCGTGATCGGCCTGGCCCTGCCCGGCTATGCCGTCTACGGCGCTACCAAGGCGGCCATCGAGACGATGACGAATATCTTTGCAAAAGAGTTACGCGGCAAGAACATCACCGTCAACGCCGTCGCCCCCGGCCCCACGGCCACGGCGTTGTTCTTGAACGGCAAGACGGAAGAAACGATACAGCGCATGGGCAAGATGGCGCCATTGGAGCGCCTGGGCACGCCGGACGACATCGCCGCCGCCGTGGCTTTTCTGGCAGGGCCGGATGGCCGCTGGGTGAATGGCCAGACCCTGCGCGCGAATGGCGGGCTGGTCTGAGTTTTTTGCGGACGAAAAAAAACGCTGCCAATTCGCATTGGCAGCGTTTTTCTTGATCGGTATCAAGCCGTGATCAGGCGCCGGCTTTTTCCAGCTTCTCGAAAATCTTGTTCAGCTTTTCATCGAGGGTCGCGGCCGTGAACGGCTTGACGACATAACCGCTGGCGCCAGCCTGGGCGGCGGCGATGATGTTTTCTTTTTTCGCTTCGGCGGTGACCATCAGCACGGGCAGCTTGGCCAGTGCGGGATCGGCGCGGATATGCTGCAGCATCGTCAGGCCATCCATGTTTGGCATGTTCCAGTCCGACACGACGAAATCGTACGATTCCGCGCGCAGCTTGGCCAGGCCCATCACGCCGTCTTCCGCCTCATCGACGTTGGCATAACCCAGTTCCTTCAACAGATTCCGGACAATGCGGCGCATCGTCGAAAAATCGTCAACGACTAAAAATTTCATCTTTGGATCAGCCATGAATAACTCCGTTGTTTCTGTAGCGGTTTGTTAATAATATCGACATGAATGCCGACATTATGGTCGACACTACGGCAGCAAGTTGTAGGATAGCATTTTCGTTGCTTTTAGGCGAACAAACTTGCCTCAGATCATATAAAACGTGGCTTACACGCGCAAAGCACGCATGCCATGCGCAGCCAGGTGTCCCAGCACCATGCCAGGCAGCGCCGTCAGAGCGCCGATCTCATGCGTAGCACCGACGGCGATCGCCTCGCGCGGCATGCCGAACACCACGCAACTGGCTTCATCCTGCGCAAAATTATACGCTCCTGCAGCCTTCATCTCCAACATGCCTTGTGCGCCATCCTTGCCCATGCCGGTAAGGATCACGCCGACGGCATTTTTACCGGCCGATTGCGCGGCCGAACGGAACAGCACGTCGACGGACGGGCGGTGGCGGTTCACCGGCTCACCCTGGTCGATCTTGGTCATGTAGTTGGCGCCGCTGCGCGTCAGGGTCAGGTGCGAATGGCCGGGCGCGATGTAGGCGTGGCCGGGCAGTACCCGTTCGCCGCCCGCCGCTTCCTGCACCGATATCTTGCACAGCGAATCGAGGCGGCGCGCAAACGAGCGCGTAAAGCCTTCCGGCATGTGCTGCGTGATCAGGATGCCGGGACAATCGGACGGCATCTGCATGAGGAATTCGCGGATCGCTTCCGTGCCGCCCGTGGAGGCGCCGACGATGATCAGCTTTTCGCTCGACGTCAACGGGCTGCGCAGCGCAGGCAGCGGCGCGGCCACCTTGTCGCTGGCCGACGGCAGGGTGCGCGCGCGGATGCGCGCCTTCGAGGCGGCGCGGATCTTGTCGGCGATCATGTCCGTGTACTCGCGCATGCCGCTCTGGATGGAAATCTTCGGCTTGGTGACGAAATCGACCGCGCCCAGCTCCAGCGCGCGCATGGTGATTTCCGAACCGCGCTCGGTCAGCGACGACACCATCAATACCGGCATCGGGCGCAAGCGCATCAGTTTTTCCAGGAAGTCGAGGCCATCCATCTTCGGCATCTCGACGTCGAGGGTCAGCACGTCGGGGTTGGTCTGCTTGATCATCTCGCGCGCCACCAGCGGATCGGGCGCAGCGCCCACCACTTCCATGTCGGGCTGGCTGTTCACGATTTCCGTCATCACGCTGCGGATCAAGGCCGAATCATCCACGATCAATACTTTGATCTTCATAGTTATCCTTCCAGGCCTTGCGGCCCTTATTCTTTATTAAATTAGTACACCGGACAAAATCGCCGCAAGCCGCACGGCGCGACGCGCAGCAGGTTTGGTCTGGTGTTTGTCAGAACAGCTCGACTTCGCCACCCACCGGCGCGACTTTGAGACGGCTTGCGTAATCGAGTTCGCGGCGCACCAGCGTATCGTTATGCGTCTGCATCAGCTTTTTCACCAGCACCTTGCCGCTGCGGGGGAAAAAATACACCTTGCGCGGGTGGATGTCATTGAGGTCTTCCGCCACCACGCGCATCTTTTCCGCCTTCAGGTAATTGATGACGAAGGCCGCATTGCGCTCGCCCACGTTGATCGCCGTGAAGCCGCGCAGCACGGCGCCGCCGCCGAACACTTTCGCTTCCATGTTCTCGCGCCGCGCGCCCGCCTTCAGCAAATCGTTGATCAGTATCTCCATGGCGTAGGTACCATAGCGCATCGACGCGGAAATCGGGCTATTCGGATCGCTGCCGCCATCGGGCAGCATGAAGTGGTTCATGCCGCCCAGGCCCGTGACGCGGTCGCGGATGCAGGCCGAGACGCAGGAGCCGAGCACGGTGACGATCAGCATGTCCTTATTGGTAAAGTAATACTCACCAGGCAAGATCTTGGCGGCGTCACAATTGAACGTCCTGTCGTAATAGACGTTAGTGGCGAATTGCTCTTTGGATTCCAGGCTCATATTTCACTCTCATGTACGATGCGACGATGCCCTGGGCGCGGTGCCCCGAGGCTGATCGAGCTCATAGACTGTTTTACCGCGCAGCTTCAATGAATCCGACACGTACAGAAAATTCTCCGAATGGCCCGCAAACAGCAGGGCATCCGGCTTCATCAACGGCACAAAGCGCGACAGGATCTTGCGCTGCGTCGCCTTGTCAAAATAAATCATCACGTTACGGCAAAAGATGACGTCGAACTGGCCCGTCACCGGCCAGCTGTCGGCCAGCAGGTTGAGCGGCTTGAAGGTGATCATCTGGCGCAGTTCCGGGCGCACCCGCACCTGCCCCTCGCGATCACCCTTGCCGCGCAAGAAAAAGCGCCGCGCACGGTCGGCCGGCATCTTGTCGAGCCGGTCCAGGTTGTAGACGCCATTGGCGGCCGTGGCCAGCACGTTCGTGTCGATGTCCGTGGCGATGATGGTGACGGGCGGCGTGAGCGTATTGAATGCCTCGCACACCGTCATGGCGATCGAATACGGCTCCTCGCCTGTGGAACTGGCCGAACACCAGATGGTGATCGGCCCGCTCAGTTTTTTCACATGCTCGGCCAGCAGCGGAAAGTGATGCGCCTCGCGGAAGAACGACGTCAGGTTGGTCGTCAGCGCATTAGTGAACGCTTCCCACTCGTCGCCCATGCGGCCCGCTTCCAGGTCGTCCAGGTAGCGGACGAACGAGGAGATGCCGGTCGCGCGCAGGCGCCGCGCCAGACGGCTGTAGACCATCTCCTGCTTGCTGTCGGCCAGCGCGATGCCGGCCCGCTTGTAAATCATGGCGCGGACCCGTTCAAAGTCCTTGCCAGTGAAATCAAATTCCTTGACCGAATCCGTTTTAGTTTGCGGCATTTTGTTTTTACCTCTCTATGACTACTCTGACCAATGCCTTTGCAAGTATAACTAGCGGGACCGGGTTGGCGTCAGAACTCTTCCCAATCGTCGCCGCCGGCCGCCGCCAGCTTTTTCGCGGGCGGTGGCGTGCCGGCTTGCGCCGTCTTTGCCAACCGCCGTGTATTTGCCGCCACACTCGGTGCCGGCCGTGCAGCCATCTTGACTACTGGCGCGGGTGCAGGCATGGCCGCCTGCGCCCCGCTCTCGCCATCGAGCTTGAAGATGCTGACGGCATCGGCCAGTTTCTGCGCCTGATCCTGCATGCTTTCGGCCGCCGCCGCCGCTTCCTCGACCAGCGCCGCGTTCTGCTGCGTCATCTGGTCCATCTGCGCGATGGCCTGGTTCACTTCCTCGATGCCATGGCTCTGTTCCTGCGTTGCCGCCGTGATCTCGCCCATGATGTCGGCCACCTGCCGGATCGACGTAACGATCAGGCCCATGGTCTGCCCCGCCTCGTCCACCAGGCGGCTGCCCGCGTCGACCTTGTCGACCGAGTCGCCGATCAGGCCCTTGATCTCTTTCGCTGCACCAGCCGAACGCTGCGCCAGGTTGCGCACTTCCGACGCCACCACCGCAAAGCCGCGTCCCTGCTCGCCGGCGCGTGCCGCTTCGACGGCCGCATTCAAGGCCAGGATATTCGTCTGGAACGCGATGCCGTCGATGACGCCGATAATGTCGACGATCTTGCGTGAACTGTCCTTGATGGAACCCATGGTATCGACCACTTGCGCCACCACCTTGCCACCCTGCTCCGCCACCGACGACGCCGACACGGCCAGCTGGTTGGCCTGGCGCGCGTTGTCCGCGTTCTGCTTCACGGTCGACGTCAGTTCTTCCATGGACGATGCCGTCTCTTCGAGCGAACTGGCTTGCGTTTCCGTGCGCGCCGACAGGTCCGCATTGCCGCTGGCGATCTCGCGCGACGCCACGGTAATCGTATCCGTTCCCTGGCGCACGTCGCTGACCGTCTGCACCAGGCTCGCGTTCATGTCCTTGAGCGCCTGCTGCAAGGCGCTCGTTTCATCCTTGCCTTCGACCACCACGCGCGCTGTCAGCTCGCCGGCAGCCACCTTCTGCGCCACGGCCAGGGCGCCGGACAACGGCACCGTGATCGAACGCGTGATGAAGATGGCGCACCAGGCGCCGATCGCCACCGCCGCGCCGCCCAGGATGAACAACACCGTCATCAGGCGCGCATCGGCCGCCAGCGAGTCGTCCATGAAGCTTTGCTGCGCCACATGCTGCAAGTCGAGCAGCTTGTTGATGTCGGCCAGGGTCGTCTTGTTCAAGGGATCGATGCGGGTGGCAATAACCTTCGCCGCTCCCTCGCTGTTAAACGCCAGTACCTGCCCCATCGCTTCCTTGAAGGCCGCATCGACTTCGCCGTCAACCTTGGCGATATTAGCCAGCAGCGCTTTCTCGCCCTCGGACAGCCCCAGGCTGGCCAGTTTTCCGCGCGCGCCGTCGTACAGCTTGCGCTGCTCGCGCACCTTGCCCTCTTCCACCTGCATCAGCCCCACATCGCCCTGCAGGCCGATATTGCGCATGGCGATACCCGTTTCCAGCATCGCGCTTTTCATCAGCGACGCCTGCGTATTCTTTTCGCTTGCCAGCTCCAGACCCGTGAGCAACTGGGCCTTGTTACGGTAATTCAGTGCATTCGCCGAAACGATCACTACCACCAGGATGGCGAGGATACTGCCAAAACCTATCCCCAGCCGGGTGCCTATCTTGAAATCGCGCAAACTCATTACAGTCTCCAATATTTATGTGAACGGCGCCCGTTCAACCGGACGGCGCCGTGTTGTGGCCTGGTCTCTGACGGACCTTGCAGCCTACCGGCGCGCCTCTAGTCGCACCGGTACATGCATATCTGTAGTGATTCTTTGCGTGCCAAAACGGCGGCGCACCGGGCGCCGCCTTGCTGCCGCTTACGCCGCCAGCTTGTCGATCAGGCCCATCTCGCTGCTCGACATCAGCTTGTCGATATCGACCAGGATCAGCATGCGCTCGTCGATGGTGCCCAGGCCGATCATGTAGTCGGTCGAGAAGGCTGTGCCCATTTCCGGCGCCGGCTTCACCTGCTCCGGCGTCAAGGTGGTGACGTCGGAAACGCTGTCGACCACCATGCCGACGATGCGTCCGCCGATGTTCAGGATGATCACCACCGTGAACTGGTCGTACACGGGCGTGCCCAGGTTGAACTTGATGCGCATGTCGACCACGGGGATGATGATGCCGCGCAGGTTGATCACGCCCTTGATGAATTCTGGCGCGTTGGCGATGCGGGTAACCGCTTCATAGCCGCGGATTTCCTGAACCTTCAGGATATCGATGCCGTACTCTTCGGAGCCCAGGGTGAAGGCCAGGAATTCACGGCCGGCGATGTCCTTGCCGTCGCCCGCATTGCTTCCGGATGTTTGTTGAGTATCTGACATGGTGCGTTTTCCTATCTTTATCTATCGGTATTACGAAAAAATGGACTCGTCGGCCAGCTGGCGAGAGGAACGGATCAGGGCGGCGACATCGAGAATCAGCGACACGCCGCCATCGCCCAGGATGGTGGCGCCGGAAATGCCCACCACCTTGCGGTAATTCGATTCGAGGTTTTTCACCACGACCTGCTGCTGTCCCACCAGGTCGTCGACAAACAGGGCCGCCTTGCGCCCTTCCGTCTCGAGGATCACGCAGATGCCTTCCGAGGGACTGGTAAAGCGCGGCGCGATGTCGAACATCTGGTACAGCGGGATCAAGGGCAGGTATTCGCCGCGCACTTTCACCACCTGCCCCTTGCCACTGATGTCCTTGATATCCTCAACGGCCGGTTGCAGCGATTCGATGACAAAGCCCAGAGGCAAAATATACACTTCGTCGCCGACGCGAATCGACATGCCGTCCAGGATGGCCAGGGTCAGCGGCAGCGAGATGGAAATCGTCGTGCCGAAACCCTTCGCCGAACGGATGTCGACGACGCCGCCCATGGCGCTGATGTTGCGCTTGACGACATCCATGCCCACACCGCGGCCCGACACGTCGGTGACCGCTTCGGCGGTGGAAAAGCCGGGCGCGAAAATCAGCTGCCACACGTCGGCGTCGCTCATCGTCTCGGACACATCCAGGCCCTGCTGCGCGGCCTTGGCCAGGATGCGCTCGCGGTTCAGGCCCGCGCCGTCATCGGATACTTCGATGATGATGTTGCCGCCCTGGTGGCTGGCCGAAAGGAACAAACGGCCAGCCTCGGTCTTGCCGGCGGCCACGCGGGCGGCCGGCATTTCCACGCCATGGTCGATACTGTTGCGCACCAGGTGCGTGAGCGGATCGACGATGCGCTCGATGAGGCCCTTGTCCAGTTCCGTGGCGGCGCCATTGGTGATGAAGTCGACCTTCTTGCCCAGTTTCGTCGCCAGGTCGCGCACCATGCGCGGGAAGCGCGAAAAGACGAAATCCATCGGCATCATGCGGATCGACATCACCGCTTCCTGCAAGTCGCGCGTATTGCGCGTCAGGTGGCTGACGCTGTCGAGCAGTTTTTCATGCAGCATCGGGTCGAGCGCGCTGGCGCGCTGCTCGATCATCGCCTGCGTGATCACCAGTTCACCCACCAGGTTGATCAGCTGGTCGACTTTTTCGATCGAGACGCGGATCGACGACGATTCGGCGCCGGCCTTGTCGCCCTCTTTCTTGGCCGGTTTCTTTTCCTGCTCCGCTTCGGCCACGGCGCTGGCCACGACCGGCGTGGCCGCGGCGCCGGCGTTGCTCGCCTTGGCCGCGTCGGCGCGAATCTGTTCGAGCGGCTGGAAGAAACCGTAGCCCTGTTCGGCCTCGCTCTGCACGCCTGCGGCGGCGCGGATGTCCTCGAGCGGCTGGAAGAAGCCGTAGCCGGGATCGGCCGCGCCCTGCGCGCCCGGCAGCGGGTCGAAGAAGCCGTAGCCCTGGGCTTTTTCCTGCGCCGCGCGGGCCGCTTCGGCTTCGCCTGGCGCCAGTGGCGGCGCCTGCGTGATCACCATGTCGTCCGGATTGAGCACGAAGGAGCAGATGGCCAGGATATCGTCCAGGCTTTCATGCGTCGTCACTTCCAGCACCTTGCGCGCGTCGGGCAGGCTTGATACCACGACGTCGCCCAGCAAGCCCAGTTCGGCCGCCAGCGCATCGACTTCGCGCGGCTCCATGGCCGGCAGCTCCAGGCGGATGCGATGGCCGCCGGCATGACTGACGGCGGCCTTTTCCGCCGTATGGAAAGCCGGCGCGACGGGCGTGAGCGCGGCCACGGGCACGTCCTGCGAGAACGACTGCAGCATCATGCGCACATTGGCCACGGCATCCTGGTCGACGGCGCTGCCCAGGCGGTGGCCGTCGAGCTGCATCTTGAGGATATCCTTGGCCGCCAAGAAGGCGTCGACGTGTTCCGCTGTCAGGGCCATCTGGCCCTGGCGGATGCGGTCGAGCAGCGACTCGAGGATGTGCGTTACCTCGCTCATGTCGCTCAGGCCGAACGTCGATGCACCGCCCTTGATCGAATGGGCGGTGCGGAAAATGGCATTCAGGTCTTCGGCGTCGGGCGCCGCAATATCAACGGCCAGCAGCAGCCGTTCTTTTTCAGCCAGCAGTTCTTCGGCCTCATCGAAAAAGACCTGAAAAAACTGGCTAATATCGATGGTCATAGGGTGACTCCGTCAATTGCATCGTTGTGCTGCGCGGCTGGCATCAGCCGATCACCTTCTTGACCACTTCGATCAGGCGTTGCGGATCGAACGGCTTGACCAGCCAGCCATTGGCGCCGGCGGCACGTCCCTTCGATTTCATCTCGTCCGACGACTCCGTCGTCAGCATGAGGATGGGTACCTTCTGGTAGGTCGGCAGTTCGCGCAGCAGCTTGATCAGCTCCAGGCCATCCATGCGCGGCATGTTCTGGTCCGTCAATACCAGGTCCACGGTTTGCAGCTTGGCTTTTTCCAGTCCATCCTGGCCGTCGACGGCCTCCACCACCTGGTAACCGGCGGCTTTCAGGCTGAACGCCACCATCTGGCGCAATGAGCTGGAATCGTCCACTGCAAGTATCGTTTTGGCCATCTTTGCTCCCACTTATTCCGGGCATCCTGCCCGAGTATTTGATTAATCAATCCATGCAACCACAAGCGTTCCGCACTGGCATGCTAGAACAGCTCGATGTCGCCACTTTCCAAATGCTGTTGACTGACAGCCTTGCGCAGCACGCTGCGCAACTCCAGGCTTTGAATCGCCAGCGCCATGCTGACCCGCCCCAGCAAGGCGACAATTTCTTCATTGTCGCTCTCCGGCAACATCTCCGCGCCATGCGAGCCCAGGGTTCCGAGGAACTCGCGCAAGCCCGTCACGCGCTTCAAGGTGCGCTCGATCAGCTGGCTGGTCATGTCCTGGAACTGCAGGCTGGTGATGGCGGCATTCACGTAGCCCCCCACCTCATCCTGCAATGCCAGCAGTTTTTCCCGCTGCTGCTCGGCCGGAATACCGCCGTCGAGCAGCAAGGCGATGGTATCTTGCTGCGCAGCAACAGCTGCGTGTATCGCCATGAAATTGAAGGACAGCTTCTCGATCGCCTCTTCCAGCAAGATGCCGGTCTGCACCAGGTCGGTTTCCACCTCCGTCAAGTGCTTGCGGCCATGGTCCGACACGCCAGACAGCAGGCGCTTTACATGCGAGCCAAGTATTTTCTTTCTTGTCATAAAGGTCTCATTGTTTCAATACACCACGCGTCGACAGCCTTGCGTGTTATTTTTTCGCCGCTACCGGGCTGGGGGCTGGCGCCGCCGCGGGCGGCGCACCGGCCGCCAGCCCTGAAGCGACAGCGGCGGCAGCGGCATCGGTCACCGGCAGCTCGATCGCCGAGCCATCGCGCAGGACATTTTCTTCCGTGCGTTTGTTCATGACGATGATGCTGATGCGCCGGTTGATCGGATTGAAGGGGTCGAGCTTGTCCAGGTGGGCGGCCGAGCCCAGTCCCACCACGCGCAATACTTTCTCTTCCTTCATGCCGCCAATCACCAGTTCGCGCCGCGACGCGTTCGCGCGGTCGGCCGACAATTCCCAGTTGCTGTAGCCGGCATCGCTCATGTAGGGCGTCGAATCCGTATGGCCGGACAGGCCGATGCGGTTCGGCACTTCATTGAGCACGGAGCCGATGGCGTGCAGGATTTCCTTGGTGTACGGTTGCAGATTCGCATTGGCGAGCGCAAACATCGGACGGTTCTGCTCGTCGACGATCTGGATGCGCAAGCCTTCGCTGGTGATATCGAGCAGCAACTGGTTCTTGTATTTTTTCAGCAGGGGATTGGCGTCGATGGTCGCTTCGATGCGCGCCTTGAGCGCCTGCAGGCGCTTGCCCTCTTCGCGTTCCAGCGCGGCCTTGGCGGAATTGAGGTCGAACGACTTGCGCTGCTGCTCTTCCTGCGCCTTGCGCACTTGCCCATCCTGGCGCGACAAGTCCTGGCCGCCGCCCTGGATCACGGAATTGCTTTCGCCGCTGCCGGAACCGCCCGCCATGGCCACTTTCAAGGGGGTCTTGAAGAATTCGGAAATGCCGTTCAAGTCGCCCTTCGAGGTGGAGCCCAGCAGCCACATCAGCAGGAAGAAGGCCATCATGGCCGTGACAAAGTCGGCGTAGGCGATTTTCCACGCCCCGCCATGGTGTCCGCCAGCCGTCTTCTTGATACGCTTGACGATAATCGGGCGCATGCCTTCATCGGCCATGGCGTCCCCCTTCCGTGTGCTGCAAATGACTCATGGTGTCCAGGCGTATATTCACTGCTTACTTCGTTTTCGATTTCTTGATGTGGTCTTCCAGCTCATTGAACGTCGGGCGCTCGGTCGAGAACAGCACCTTGCGGCCGAACTCCACGGCCAGCGCCGGCGCATAGCCGTTCAGGCTGGCCAGCAGGGTCACTTTCACGCACTGGAACATCTTGCTCGACTCTTCCAGCTTCTGCTCCAGCAGGCTGGCCAGCGGTCCGACGAAACCATACGCCAGCAAGATGCCGAGGAAGGTGCCGACCAGCGCATGCGCGATCAGCATGCCCAGCTCGGCCGGCGGGATGCCCACCGATTCCATCGTGTGCACCACGCCCATCACGGCGGCGACGATACCGAAGGCGGGCAAGCCATCGCCCACCTTGGCGATCACGTGGGCCGGCACGGCGCCTTCGTGATGGTGCGTTTCGATTTCGTTGTCCATCAGGTTTTCGATCTGGAACGCATCCATATTGCCCGACACCATCAGGCGCAGGTAATCGGTCATGAATTCAACGATGTGGTGGTCGGCCAGCACGGCCGGATACTTGGAAAACAGGGGGCTTTCCTCGGGCTTGTCGATATCGCCTTCGATCGACATCAAGCCTTCCTTGCGCACTTTGCTGAGCACTTCAAACAGCAGCGACATCAGTTCCATGTACAGTTCTTTGGTATAGCGCGAACCCTTGAACAGGCTGGGCAAGGCGGCGATCGTCGCCTTGATGGCCTTGTTATTGTTACCAACAAGGAAGGCGCCCAGGGCGGCGCCGCCGATCATCAGCAGCTCCAGCGGCTGGAACAGCGCCGCCAGATGGCCGCCGGCCAACGCGAAGCCGCCAAAGACCGAGGCGCAGACGATGATGTATCCGATTATGACTAACAAGTGCCCTGACTCCCAATAATGGCCGGGGCTGTATGCCCGGCGTGTTCAAACCTGTTCCTGTCTTCTGGCGGCTGCGCCGCCGGCAAAGACAGCGGCAAAAAAAGCAACCGGAAGTTAATTGAAATGCGCTGCTTTTCAATGCAATTCCGAGAAAATGCCGTGTGGAACTACAATAACGTGAGATTGCCCGACGGGCAAGCAAATAACGCAGACAATTGCTTAAAAGCACCATATGTAAAGTAAAGGGCCACCCTCTGTGGCGGCGATGGTCTTATCGGGCTCGCGTGCCGCAATCTGGAATTCGTAACTAAGAAGCATGCTACCGGGCAACATTTCCCTTTCCGCCTTGCGCCACAGGGCCGCCATCGCCGCCGGCGACAGGTAGGCAAAGACGACATCGTAGCGGCCGAAATCGAGCGCCTCGTAGTCGCCGCGCAGGAAGCGCGCGCGGCTGCCCGCCAGTCCTGAGCGCAAGCGGCTTGCCAGCCACGGCAGCGGCGCCAGCTCGATGCCGGAAAACTGCCCGTCGGGCCGGCGCCGCGCCAGGTCCAGCACCAGGCCGCCCAGGCCGCTGCCGATATCGACCAGGCGCACGCCGGGACGGTCCGCGATCAGCTCGGCCACCGCCTGCCACACCTTCGGCCCCGACGGATAAAACGGCACTTGCGTGCGAAACGTCGACCAGTACAAACTCAGCAGGAAGACAAAGGCCGCCAGGAACACGGCCGGCGGCAAATCGAGCAGGCTGGCCGCCAGCAAGGCGGGCGCAAACAGCAGGCCGATGGCGCACCACCAGCGCGCCAGCCCCGCGCGCCACGTGATGAGTGCCGCCAGCACGCCCTGCACCAACGCCACCGCCGGCAACGACATGGCCACGCCGGCACGCGCCAGAACATATACAAATAGCAACATCAAGGGAAAGGCCAGCACCTGGATCAGGATGGCCTTGAGCGCGGGCGCGCGCAGGATTTGTTGCAGCATGGGGCAGTCAAAGGAGGAAAACGCCAGTGTAAGCGAAAGCACCATGAAAAAACCGGAGTCCGGTCTGGCGACCGCTCCGGTTTTCACTGAGGCTATTATTCGGGCAGCTATTGAAGCAGCATCAGGCGGCGACGCCCGGCGGCGCGACAGCGGCCGCTTCATCGCGCGCCTTCTTGGTCTTGCCGGCACGCGAAGGCATGTGGCACAGGCCGCACACATAATCGGCGTTCAGGTCGAGGCAGTTGACGACAAATTTGCCGCCGCACTTGCCGCAGGGCGCCATGTCCAGCATCTTGCTGCTGAAAAAGCGCACCAGGGTCCAGGCCCGCGTCAGCGACAGCAGGGGCTCTTCACCCGCTTCGGGCGGCATTTGCTCCAGATACAGCTTATATGCCTTCATCACGGCTTCGATACCGGTGGCGCCGGCGTGGTCGACGAGGAATTTGTGGATATTGATGAACAGCGAGGAATGGATATTCGGTTGCCAGGTGATGAACCAGTCGGTGGAAAACGGCAGCATGCCCTTGGGCGGCGAGACACCCTTCAATTCCTTGTACAGATTCAGCAGGCGTTCGCGCGACAGCGAGACTTCCGTCTCCAGCAGTTGCAAACGGGCGCCCAGCTGTATCAATTCGATGGCCAGCTGGATTTCCTGCGCTTCCGATACGACACTTTTCTTGGCCATGCTGTGTACTCCACTACTGACTGATACTGACTGATAAGGTCGGAAACCTTAAGCGATTTCTTCGACGCCCTGGCCGGCCATCAGGATGGCAGCATGCGACTGGGCCAGCGAGCGGTCTTTATTGTAGTTCGTCAACATGCCCAGGATGGCGCTGTCGTCGAAGCGGAAGCGGGCCAGCATCATGTTGCCACCTGCCAGTTTCAGGATCTGCGCATTGCTCATGCCCTCGATCAGTTCGGCGATTTCGGCGGCAATGCCCAAACGGAAGATGGCCGTTACTTTGTCCGCACGAATCATTTGCTGGGCCAGCATCAGGTAGCTCAGGTTAGCGTCGCGAATCTCAGCCATCATGTCGTTAGCAGTCATTTCCATCTCCTCAATCCGTTGAATTCAGCTGGCGTTGTGTGTTGCCAGTGAGATACATTCTGCAGGAGCAACATTAAACGCAACAGAGGCAAAGCGCTGTATTTTTGGTCGGGGAATAGCGGATGGGATCGTAGGTGTTTGTCTGACAAACACTGCTCGATCATGGTCGCACGCCAGCAACGGCGCGGATATGGGAGGTTGGCTCTGTGCCGGATTTGCCCGACTTTTGGCCTGTAAAAAATATCACTTTTTTACAACAACTTGATAAGAATCAAGCCTGTCTACTGAGATAACGGCTGCCTTGGCAGGAACTTTAGGGCTTTTTTGAAAAATATTTAAAAAAGCTGCATTCTTTTTCCGTCGGTTTAACGCCGTTCATGTAATCGTTGACGGCGGCGCCTGGCAAAACTTTAGGGCTATTTGAAAATATTTTTAAAAATCGTGATTTTTTTCGTTGACGCCCCACAAGCGGGCATTTTTTCGCCGCCTGCCCATGCCAGGAAACACGTTTTGCGACGGGGATTTGCTACACTGCCACTTCCGCGTGATACTTTAAGCCTCAAGCAATATCATGCTATTCAGACAAGTATCAATATGAAAGCCACCATGATTTCTCGACATGACTGCAGCGCGCGCGACCTCGACGATCCCCTGGCGCCCCTGCGCCAGCAATTCGACTTGCCGCAAGGCGTGATTTACCTCGATGGCAATTCCCTGGGCGCGCGGCCGAAAGCGGCCCTGGCCCGCGCCCAGCACGTCATCACGGCCGAATGGGGCACGGACCTGATCCGCAGCTGGAATACGGCCGGCTGGTTCGACCTGCCCAAGCGCCTGGGCGACCGCCTGGCACCGCTGCTGGGCGCCGGCACGGGCGAAGTGGTGATCACAGACACCACCTCCGTCAACCTGTTCAAGGCCCTGGCCGCCGCCCTGCAGATGCAGGCCGGCGATCCGGCGCAGGCCGCGCGCAGGAACATCGTCAGCGAACGCAGCAACTTCCCCACCGACCTGTACATGGCACAGGGCCTGGCCGTCTGGCTGGACCGCGGCTACCAGCTGCGCCTGGTCGACAGTCCCGAGGAGCTGGCGCAAGCCATCGATGCCGATTGCGCCGTCGCCATGCTCACGCACGTCAACTACCGCACCGGCTACCAGCACGACATGGCCGCCATCAGCAGCCATTGCCACGCGCACGGCGCGCTGGCGCTGTGGGACCTGGCCCATTCGGCAGGCGCCGTGCCGCTGGACCTGAATGGCGCCGGCGCCGACCTGGCCGTCGGCTGCACCTATAAATACCTGAACGGCGGCCCCGGCTCGCCCGCCTTCATCTGGGTGCCGGAAAAACACCAGGCGCGCTTCCGCCAGCCTTTGTCCGGCTGGTGGGGCCACGCCACGCCGTTCGCCATGGATCCGGGCTTCGCGCCCGCCGACGGCATCGCCCGCGCCCTGTGCGGCACGCAACCGATACTCTCGCTGGCCCTGGTCGAATGCGGCCTCGATATCTTTGCGCAAACGAGCATGGAAGCCATCCGCCGCAAGTCGCTGGCCCTGACCGATTTGTTCATCGCGCTGGTGGAACAGCGCTGCGCCAGCCATCCGCTGGGCCTCGTCACGCCGCGCGAACATGCGCGGCGCGGCAGCCAGGTCAGCTTCACGCACCCGCACGGCTATGCCGTGATGCAGGCGCTGATCGCGCGCGGCGTGATCGGCGACTACCGCGAACCGGCCATCATGCGCTTCGGCTTCACGCCCCTGTACACGAGTTTTGCCGACGTATGGGATGCCGTGGAGATCCTGCGCGACATCCTCGACACGCAAGCCTACGACATCGCCGCCAAGCGCGATGCGGTCACCTGAACCATCCCATGAGCGACGACAAGACTATGAACAAGGAAAACACCAGCGGCTGCCCCATGCATGCCGGCGCCCAGGACGCGCAGTGGCATGGCGCACAGATAGATTTCAGCGAATCTATGAGCTACGGTAACTACCTGGCGCTGGACCGCATCCTCACGGCCCAGCATCCGCTGTCGCCGAACCACAACGAAATGCTGTTCATCGTGCAGCACCAGACGAGCGAATTGTGGATGAAGCTGATGCTGCACGAAATGCACGCCGTGCGCGCCAACCTGCAAAGCGGCGATTTGGCGCCAGCCTTTAAAATGCTGGCCCGCGTGGCGCGCATCATGGATCAATTGGTGCATGCCTGGGACGTGCTGGCCACCATGACGCCGCCCGAATATACGGCCATCCGCCCCTACCTGGGCGCCTCGTCCGGCTTCCAGTCCTTCCAGTACCGCGAAATCGAATTCATTTTGGGGAACAAGAACGCCGCCCTGCTCAACGTGCATACGACGGCGCCGGAAACCTATGCGGTGCTCGACGCCGCCCTGCGCGCGCCCTCCGTCTACGATGAAGCCATCAAGCTGCTGGCGCGCAGCGGCTTGCCCATCTCCGCCGAACGATTGAACGCCGACTGGACCCTGCCGACCGCCTCCGACGCCTCGGTCAAGGCGGCGTGGCTGGAAGTCTACCGCGACCCGTCGAAACACTGGGCCCTGTACGAGCTGGCCGAAAAGCTGGTGGACCTGGAAACGGCCTTCCGCTTCTGGCGCTTCCGCCATGTGACGACGGTGGAGCGCATCATCGGCTTCAAGACGGGCACGGGCGGCACGGCGGGCGTGAGCTATTTGCGCAAGATGCTCGACGTGGTATTGTTCCCGGAGCTGTTCGCCCTGCGCACGGAGCTATAAAAATGCCAGACCAAATCTACTGCGCGGCGCGCCTTGCGGCCTGCGATGCTCACTGTGCATGCGCACAGCTGCGCGTCTCGGCCACAATACGTTGCCGCTCGCTACGATTTTGTCTGGCATTTTATTTATAAGGAGAAATGATGTCGCCTCTCGTCTTGACCCTGGCCGGCCTGTGGAATTCGGGGCCGCAGCACTGGCAAACCCATTGGGAAGCGCGCCACCCGCAATGGTCGCGCGTGCCGCACGGGGAATGGCAGACGCCGGACAAGGACGAATGGGTGGCGGAGCTCGACCGCGCCATCGCCGCCTGCGAGCGCCCGCCCGTGCTGGCGGCGCACAGCCTGGCCTGCACGCTGGTGGCCCACTGGGCGGCCAGCGGCTCGCCGCACAGGATCGCCGGCGCCTTCCTCGTCGCCCCCAGCGATGTGGAAGCGCCCTCCTACCCGTCCGGCACGACGGGCTTTGCGCCGATGCCGCTGCAAGCCTTGCCATTCCCCAGCCTGGTGGTCGCCAGCGGCGATGATCCCTACGTCAGCTTCGCGCGCGCACGCGCATTTGCCACCGCCTGGGGCAGCGATTTCACCCTGATCGGCGACGCCGGTCATATCAACGGCGACGCCGGCTACGGCCCGTGGCCGGATGGCGAGCAACTGCTGCTGGACTTCTGCGCCGCGCACCAGCCCTGACACGCAGGGCGCGCACCTGCGCACGATAGGCGCATATTTGCCCACAAGTAAGAACGCAGGCAGAATCGTGGCCTTTCCATTGCGGCGCCCCGGCGCCAGCCACACGATGAAACGTCTGCTTCTGCCCTTGCTCCTCTGCTCCGCGCTGGCCCACGGCGCGCCCTTTTATGAAGGCAAGAGCCTCGCCCATCCCGCCATCAGCGCCTCGCAGGACAGCGGCTTCGACATCGCCTTCCTCAAGGAAAAAGATGGCGTCAACGGCTATTACTGCGAGTGCAAGAGCGGCAACGCGAAACCGATTTTGCTCGACCAGTTCGGCAATGCCGTCATTCGTTCCGTCTTCTACGCCTCGCTGGACAAGGAGACGGACGACAGCGTGCAAACCATGCTGGTGCTGTTCCGCCAGGGTGGCAAGGACGGCTTGCGCGCCTACCGCTACCACCGCAGTTCCGGCAAATACCGGCGCCTCGATGGCTTGCAGCCGGCCCTGAACCGCATCGCGGCGCAAAGCGCCAGTCCCAATGCGGGCCAGGTCAAGGCCGCGCTGGCAAAACTGGCGCCGATGGACTACAGCGTCGCCCGAGGCAAGAGCGGCAATGCGGACTTCGACGCCATCGACCATACGCAAGGCACCATCGTCGGCTACTACAGCGATGACGGCAAACCCGTGGCCGCTGGCGGCAAGGACGCCATCACCTACAAGAAAACCTTCCTGAAAAAAGGTGACCACTACCTGACGGCCAGCTACACCCTGTACAGCGACGCGGGCGCGGGCATCCTGCCCAACTACCGCCTGTGGCAAGTGACATGGGAAACGGCGCCGCGGCAGTTCACGGGCAGCGCAGACGGCCCGTCCATCATTTACAGCCTGGCCTGGGACGACGGTTCGGTGGTCGAACGGGGCCAGTACGTGAAGGGCAAGCGCCAGGGACTGTGGGTGCGCGAAGGCATGCACGAAGGCAGCGAAAAGGGACATTTCGTCAACGGCTTGCAAGAAGGCCTGTGGCGCTTCGATTATCCAAGGCAGAGCGAGAGCGGCATGTACCGGGCCGGCAAGCGCGAAGGCCGCTGGACGGTCGTCAACTATGCCGATGCAGAGGAAGTGACGGGCTTCGACACCTACACGGGCGGCCAGCTCAATGGCCCGCACGAGCGCAGCATGGGCGGCAAGCTGCAAACGCGCGGCAACTACGTCAACGGCGCGCTCCATGGCGCGTGGATCACGGAAGACGGCGACGGCAGCTTTATCGACGGCTTGCGCGACGGGCCGTGGAAACTCAGGCTCAAGGACAAGGTCACGCAAAGCGTCACTTTTGTGCAAGGCAAGAAACAGGGCGAGGCGGTCGACACGGATGCGCAAGGCGCGCTGCGCGTGCGCGACCACTACCAGGCCGGCGTGCTCGATGGCAGCCGCACGCGCTATCTGGGCCCGGCGGGCAAGGAATACGTGGTCTACACGGCCACCTACCGCAACGGCCAGCTCGATGGGCGCGAACAGGCGTTCGACGACAGCGGCAAGATCCTGCGCCTCGACACCTTGTGGGACAACGGCAAGAAGCAGGGGCTGGACGCGCGCTACTACCCGAACGGCAAGCCGGAACGCCTGGCCGTCATCGATCAGGGCCGCCTGCTCACGCACCTGCGCGAATACTATGAAGACGGCCAGCTGCTCAACGACATCCACCGCTGCACCTTCCAGGAGTACGGCAGCACGCGCGACGACGTGTGCGAGTACCACCACATGTACTACCCGGACGGCAAGCCGCAGTCTTACTACGCCTTCCAGTACGGCCAGCGCCAGGAAGGATACGAGAACTACCCGAACGGCAAGCGCAAGGACGAACTGCTGGTCGACCGCGCCGCCGACACCTCCGTCTTCAATGTGTATTACGAAAGCGGCCAGCTCAAATGCACGGAGCCGCGCAGCGGCCACAGCACGCGCACGGTGAATGGCCAAACCATGAACAGCTACGCGTCGGCCGACCGCGACGGCGACTATATCTGCTACCACCCGAACGGCAAGGTGGCCAGCATCTACACCTTCCGCAAGCGCGTGCTCGTCGATTGCGGCAAGCGCTACGATGACACGGGCAAGCAGACGTTCCCGGGCCCGGAAGGCTGTCCGCCCCCCAGGCAGGTAACCTACCCCATAGGATTGTGACGATGACGCAAGCAGAACGGCCACAGTGCATCCAGAACCCCGAGCACATAGACGCCGCGGCGATCCGCGCCGCCATTGCCGCTGGCAAGCAGGTGCTGGTGCAGTTCAATACCCTGGCCAAGCCGGAACCGCTGCTGGCCGACCTCGACGCCCTGGCCGCCACCTGCGGCACGGCGCTGACCATCCGCATCTACGGCTACGACCCGAGGGTGTTCGATGCCAGCATCCTGCGCGCGCTGCCGCATGTAGCCAGCCTGTCCATCGATTACCACCGGCAAGCCATCCATCTGGAAGCGCTGGGCGAGTTGCGGCATCTCAAGCGCCTGAGCCTGGGCGTGTACGAGCTGGCGCAAGCCGACATCCTGCAGCTGGAGAGTTTGCGCGGCCTCGAATACCTGCATCTGGGCGAGTCGGCCAAAAACAATATCGACCTGGCACCCCTGCGCCACTATACGCACCTGGCCAGCCTGGTCCTCGAAGGCCACCACCAGCGCATCGACACCCTGACCGGCCTGCCGGCGCTGAACGAGCTGTCGCTGTACCGCATCAAGAACAAAGTGCCGCTGGATTTCATCTCGGAGATGGGCCGTCTGGACAGGCTGCTGTTACAGCTGGGCGGCCGCGAATCGCTCGCGCACATCGAGGCGCCGCTGTTGAAGAAGCTGGAAGTGATACGCGTGCGCGGCCTGGAAACGCTGGGCGACATCGGCCGCTTCCCGTTGCTGCAGGCGCTATGGGTGGAAGACCAGATCAAGCTGCGGCAGATCGCGCTGGGGGCCAATCCCGTGCTCGAACGCCTGAACCTGCACACCTGCAAGACGCTCGACAGCCTGCCCGGCCTCGCCACCTTGCCCGCCCTGCGCCAGTTGTCGGCATCCGAGACCATGCTCGACATCGACGCATTGCTGGCGCATGGCTTGCCCCCGTCCCTGACGCATGCGCGCCTACGCACCGGCAGGAAAACACGCGACGACGCCATCGCCGCGCAGCTGGTGCAACTGGGCTACGAACCGGCGCGCCCTGCCTGAAATCAGCGACCGGCCGCCAGCTTGCGCTGCCACAAGGCCACGTCGATCATCACGCCGTCGGCGCCCGTGTTGCGGATGTAGACGCGGTAGCTGCCCTGCCCCATGTCGCCATCGAGGTAGGCCGTGCGCTCGTTGCGCTGCAGCCTGGCGCCCTTGGCCAGCTGGCGGTAGCGCTCCACCACCGTGTCGAAACTGGCATAGCTGCGCAGCGCCACTTCCAGGTCGCGCGGCGGGCGGCCTTCGGCATGGTCCAGCACATTGTTCTGTTTCTTGCCCTTCAAGGTGAGCGGATAGGCAAACACGCCGGCGCCGGCCGACGTCAGCACCGTGGACTTATCGAGCAGCAGCGCCAGCAGCGCCGGCGGATAGGCGGGCGGCAACTGGGCACGGTTCCAGCCCGGCAGGGCCGGCTGCGCCAGCACATATTCGACGCTGGCGATCTTTTGCCCATCGGCGCCCGCTTCCTTGTCGCCCGCGATCAGCGCCAGCATGGGCGGCAATTGCCGGGCCCAGGCCAGCAAGGGCGCCGCTTCGCCGACCAGCATGCCCTTGCGGTGGAACACAGTCAACACCGCGTTCGGATCGGGATTGCAGACTTTTGCCAGCGGCTGGCCCTCGAGGTGGCAATGCCCGTTGACGAGGCCAAAAGCGATGATGGCGCCGCGCTTGTCGAGCAGCATGGCACCCCGTTCGCGGCCCTGCTTGCGGTCATTCATCGACGCCAGCAACTGGCGGCCATCGGCCAGCACGCTGCGCGTGGCGTCGCGCTTTTCGCTGATCGCTTCGAGCGCCTGCGCCAGCAGCAATTCATCGTCTTCCGTGTAACTGCCGCGCGCGTAACCGAAGAAGTCGAACAGGGCGGCCCGCACCTGCGCATCGTCGCTCAGGCGCGGCAAGGGGCCGCCGGCCAGCAAGGAGGACAGGCTTTTCCCGGCCGGCGCGGAGGGTGCCGCCGTGGCGCCGGCGGACTGGGAAAGGACGCAGGCCGCTGCCAGCAAGGCGCCGCCCAGAGTACGGTAATTCGAAAAAATGATATGCATGATTCTGTCTGTCGGGGATTTGGCCGCAATTGCGGCCACGCAGGGCGCGCTGGCGATTCTAGCATGGCGCCAGCGCCCATGCGGTGCGGCTGGCGGACGGCCCATATGCCGGCGCGGCTGCTATGATGGCCGCAATGACGACACCAACCCACGCCTCGCCCCTGCTTGTCCTCCTGCCCGGCATGGATGGCACGGCCCGGCTATTCGACCGCTTTGACGCCGCCTTGCGCGCGCAGGCCGCCATCGATACCCTGGCCATCGCCTATCCGGCCGCGCCACTCGATTACGCGGCGCTGGAAGCGTTCGTGCGCGAGCGCTTGCCGCAGGAACGCCCTTTCGTCGTGCTGGCCGAATCGTTTTCCGGGCCGCTGGGGGCCGCCCTGCGCGCCGATCCGCCGCCCGGCATGCGCGCCCTGATCCTGTGCTGTTCATTCGTGCGCAATCCGCGCCCGATGCTGGCGCCACTGCGCCACCTGCTCGGCCTTGTGCCCTTTGGCGCCATGCCCGGCTTCGCCCTGCGCCAGGCGCTGCTGGCGCCCTGCTCCACGCCGCAACTGCAGGCGGAACTGGCGGCAGCGCTGGCGCAAGTGCCTCCCAGCGTGCTGCGCCAGCGCCTGCGCGCCGTGCTGGAAACCGACGCCTCGCGCAGCTTCGCGCGCGGCAGCTTGCCCGTGCTGTATCTGCGCGCCCGGCACGACCGCCTGGTGCCGCCGGCGAACGCCCTGCAGATACTGCGCCTGGCACCCGGCGCGCAACTGGCCGACATCGCCGCGCCGCACATGCTGCTGCAGGCGGCGCCGGAAGCGGCCGCCGTCGCCGTCGCCGCCTTTGTCAACGCCCTGTCAGCCGCGCAGGTATCCGCTTAAACGCGTGCCGGCCAGCACGGCCAGCACGGCCAGCCAGCTCAAACCACCCGCCAGCGCGCTGAAGTAAATGGCCCGCAGCGGATGCTGGGGCAGCAGATACGCGAGCACGGCCGCGCCCAGCAAGGCGCACAGCACCTGCTTCCACCTGCCGGGAGGAAGCAGCGCCAGCAGCAGATTCGTGCCCGCATACACGTAAAACACCAGCAGCAGCGCCAGGCCGCCGGCCACGCCGCGCGAGCCGAGGCTGCCGAACAGCTGCGTGTACAGGAAGAAACCCAGCCAGCTCAAGGCAATAAACAGCAGGCAGCCCAGCGCATGCGCGCCCAGGCCCGCCATCAGGCGAATTTTCACGGTTGCTTAAGTACAGGAATGAAGCGGTGGCCGCAGGCATGGCACATGAAGGTACGCGCATATTTGTCCTGCAAGGCGGCAGCCTCCTTGTCCCAATTGGCGACGAAGGTCGTTTGCGACAAGGCGATGGAGACGACGCCCCCTGCCACGAAGATCCAGAACAGGCCATTCGCGCCGGCCTGGTAAAAGACGACGGCGGCGATGACAAAAATGATCACGCCCAACACGATCAGCCCTGCCTTCTGGTGGGTCTGCATCGTCGGCCCGGCGGCCTGGCGTGACAGCAAGGTCTGGCTGCGCGTATGCGCATGACCGTGGATGAAATCGCCATCGATCCTGCCCGACATATGGGTAGAGGTGCCGGAAATGCCGGAGGCATGCACCATGGAGAGGCGTTGAACGTTGGAACTGTCACATGCCGGGCAATGCGCCATTGCTTTTTCCATAAAATAAAATAATCGCGCACTGTAGCATAAAAAAAGCCGGCACTTTCACGAGGAAAGGGCCGGCTTGATTACATCTGCAGCGAGGCGATTACTTCGCCGAATTGAGCAGCAATTCGTTGAGGCGTTTCACAAAACTGGCCGGATCGGCAAGCGAACCGCCTTCGGCCAGCATGGCCTGGTCGAACAGGATGTTGGCCCAGTCGCCAAACTTGCCGCCTTCCGCATCTTCGTACTTCAAACGCGTCACCAGCGGGTGGTTCGGGTTGATTTCCAAAATCGGCTTCGATTCCGGCGCGCTCTGGCCAGCAGCTTTGAGCATGCGCAGCAGGTTGCCCGACAATTCGTTTTCATCGGCCACCAGGCAGGCTGGCGAATCGGTCAGGCGGAACGTCACGCGCACATCCTTGGCCTTGTCGGCCAACACGGCCTTCATCTTGCCCACCAGGTCGGCGTACGAGGTTTCCGTTTCTTCGTGCTCTTTCTTTTCCGCTTCATCTTCCAGCGCGCCCAGGTCCAGGCCGCCTTTGGCGACGGAGACCAGTTCCTTGCCTTCGAAGTCCTGGATAAACGACAGCATCCATTCATCGACACGGTCCGTCAGCAGCAGCACTTCGACGCCCTTCTTGCGGAAGATTTCCAGGTGCGGGCTGTTCTTGGCGGCGGCGTAGTTGTCGGCCGTGACGTAGTAAATCTTGTCCTGGCCTTCCTTCATGCGCGCCACATAGTCGGCGAACGAGGTGATTTGCTCGTCGCTGTCGTTGGCCGTCGAGGCAAAGCGCAGCAGCTTGGCCAGGCGCTCCTTGTTGGCCGCGTCTTCGCCGATGCCTTCCTTCAGCACCTGACCGAATTCCTTCCAGAAGACGGCGTACTTGTCCTTCTTGTCCTGCTCATCCGCGTTCGCCAGTTCTTCCAGCATGCCCAGCACGCGCTTGGTCGAGCCTTCGCGGATCACTTTCACGTCACGCGATTCCTGCAGGATTTCGCGCGATACGTTTAGCGGCAGGTCGGCCGAGTCGATCACCCCGCGCACGAAGCGCAGGTAGGTCGGCATCAGCTGCTCGGCATCGTCCATGATGAAGACGCGCTTGACGTACAGCTTGATGCCGCCGCGCTTGTTGCGGTCCCACATGTCGAACGGCGCCTTGGCCGGGATGTACAGCAGCTGCGTGTACTCGCTGCGGCCTTCCACGCGGTTGTGCGTGTGCGTGAGCGGCGACTGGAAGTCGTGCGACACGTGCTTGTAGAATTCGTCGTACTGTTCCGGCGTGATGTCGGCCTTGTTGCGGGCCCACAGGGCGCTGGCCTGGTTGACGGTTTCGAATTCGTCTTTCAGGACAGTTTCTTTTTTCTCGTCGTCCCACTCTTCCTTCTGCATCACGATCGGCAGCGAGATATGGTCCGAATATTTGCGGATGATGGACTTGATCTTCCAGCTCGACAGCAATTCGTCTTCGCCTTCGCGCAGGTGCATGATAATGTCCGTGCCGCGGCCCGTTTTTTCGATAGTCTCGATGCTGTAATCGCCTTCACCGGCCGATTCCCAGCGCACGCCCTCGGAGGCGTCCACGCCGGCACGGCGCGTTTCGACGGTGATCTTGTCGGCGACGATGAAGCCGGAATAGAAGCCCACGCCGAACTGGCCGATCAGGGCCGCGTCCTGCTGCTGGTCGCCCGACAGCTTGCCGAAGAATTCCTTGGTGCCCGACTTGGCGATGGTGCCCAGGTGCGAGATTGCCTCGTCGCGGGTCATGCCGATGCCGTTGTCGGAAATGGTGATGGTGCGCGCATCCTTGTCGAAGCTGACCTTGATCTTCAATTCGTGATCGTTGCCGTACAAGGCGTCGTTATCGATCGCTTCAAAGCGTAACTTGTCGGCCGCGTCGGACGCGTTCGAGATCAATTCGCGCAGGAAGATTTCCTTGTTCGAGTACAGGGAATGGATCATCAGGTGCAGCATTTGCTTCACTTCGGTCTGAAAACCCAGGGTTTGCTTTTCGGAGACAGCCATTTTTACCTCATAGTCTTGTGGATGGGACGGATTCTACGGAGTTGGGGATGGTCCAAGCGATTTCAAGAGCCCCAGCCGAATGTCCTGCAATGCCCAGTTTACCCCAGTGCGCGGTCGAAAAACGCCCAGATGCGCTCGTCCTGCACCGTGGCCAGGTTCAGGCGCATGCGGGTCGACGGCAGCTGGCGCGGCGAAAACAGGCTGCCCGGCGCCAGCACCAGGCCCTGAGCCAGCGCCTTTTCGGCCAGTACATTCGTGTCGCAGCCCGCATCGGCCCACACGAACATGCCCGCCGACGCCGGGTCGAAGCGCAAGCCCGCCTGCTCGACCTTGCGGTACGTGCCCTCGCGCACCTTGTCGAGCCGCGCGCGCAGGCGCTCCGCATGCTTGCGGTACAGCCCCTGCGAGAGGATTTTATACACCACGCGCTCGCCGATGTCGCTGGTGGTGAGCGTTGCCAGCATCTTGCGGTCGGCCAGGCGCTGCGCCCGCTCCGCAGAGGTGGCGATGAAGCCCACGCGCAGGTTCGCCGCCAGGCTCTTGGAAAAGCCGCCCAGGTAAATTACGCGGCGCAGCTGGTCCAGCGCGGCCAGGCGGGTGGCCGGCTGCACCGCGCCGCCCGGGTGCATGTCGCAATAAATGTCATCCTCGACGATCAGGAAATCGTGCTGTTCGGCCAGGCGCAGCACCTGGAAAGCCTTGGCCGCCGACAGCGACGTCGAACTGGGATTGTGCAGCACCGAATTGATCACGTACAGCCTGGGACGGTGCAGCGCCGCCAGCTCGGCCAGCACGGCGATATCGGGGCCGTCGGCCAAGCGCGGGATGCCGATGACATTCATGCCCATGGCGGCAAAAGCGCCGAACATCAGCCAATACGCGGGATCGTCGACGAAAATCGTTTCACCGGGACGGGCAAACTCGCGCGCCACCAGATCCAGCGCCTGCATCACGCCCACCGTGGTGACGATCTGCTCGGGCGGACAGCCGATTTCCAGCCCCGCCAGCTTCAGCTGCAACTGCTGGCGCAACGGCAGGAAACCCTGCGGCGCGCCGTAGCCCAGCAGCAAACTACCAGGCTGGCGGCTGACGTCGCGCAAGGCGCGCGCCACCAGGTCGCCATCGAGCCACTCGGCGGGCAGCATGCCGGAGCCTGGCGCGGGGATGGCCGGCGTCTGGCGGAACATGTTACGGATCAGCCACACCACGTCCATCGGCTGCGCCGCCGCATCCTGCGCGCCAGCGGGCGGCAAGGGGGTGTTCAACGGCGAGCGCTCGCACACGAAAAAGCCGGCGCCGCGCCGCGATTCCAGGTAGCCGCGCGCCACCAGCTTGTCGTAGCTGGCCACCACCGTGGCGCACGACACGCTCAGGCTGGCCGCGCACTGGCGGATCGACGGCATGCGCGCACCGCCGCGCAGCAGCTTATCGTCGATGCGCGCCGCCAGCGAGCGCACGATCTGGTCGATCAGGGTTTCGCCCGAGACGCGCGACAGCAAAGGGAGTGTATTGCTCATATGACCATCACAGTATGTGAAATTATGCGTGGAAGTGTATTTGTACTGTATTGCTATTGCACCCTAGGATAGCAGTATCGGGCAGTTTAATCCATGCCCATACCTTGTCACGCCAGCCTCGGGAATCCCATGTCTTCGCACACCAGCACCATCGTTTCCAACCATCCACCGCGCCTCGGCGCCGACCGCACCGGCCTGTTGCTGGGCTTGATCGCCGTCGCCCTCTTCAGCCTGACCCTGCCTTTTACGCGGCTGGCGGTGGCCGAACTCGACCCCACCTTCGTCGCCCTGGGCCGCGCCTTGGTGGCCGCCGTCCTGGCCGGCCTGTGGCTATGGCAGCAGCGCGCGCCGATGCCGCGCCGCGAACAATGGCTGCCGCTGGCGCTCGTGTCGCTGGGCTGCGTACTGGGCTTCCCCTGGCTGACGTCGATCGCCATGCGCAGCCTGCCCGCCTCGCACGGCGCCGTGCTGGTGGGCATCCTGCCGCTGGCCACCGCCGTGTTTGCCGTATTGCGCGGCAAGGAGCGCCCATCGCTGGGCTTCTGGCTGATGGCCCTGCTCGGCACGGCGCTGGTGGTGGCCTTCGCGCTGCGCCAGGGCGGCGGCAGCTTCCACCTGGCCGACTGGCTGATCTTTGCCGCCGTGCTGCTGGCCGCGCTCGGCTATGCCGAAGGCGGGCGCTTGGCGCAAGCCATGCCGGGCCAGCATGTGATTTCCTGGGCGTTGCTGCTGGCCGTGCCATTTGTCTTGCCCGTGGTGCTGTGGAACGCCTGGCCGCAACGCGCGCTCATGGCGCAGGCCAGCAGCGCGGCCTGGCTGGGCTTTGCCTACATTTCCGTGTTTTCCATGTTTATCGGTTTCTTTTTCTGGTACCGGGGCATGGCGCTGGGCGGCGTGGCGCGCGTGGGACAGACGCAGTTGCTGCAGCCTTTCCTCACCCTGGTGGGCGCGGCGGTGCTGCTGCACGAACCCCTGACAGGTGAAAGCCTGCTGTTTGCGGGCGCCGTGATCGCCGTGGTGGGGATCGGGCGCAAGCTGAAGTAACGCTCCTTGACGCCCATTTGCAACGCCGTTGCGCGTGCGGATGGGCAGAGCGGCGTGCAAGCCGTACAATACCGCAGCACCATGGCGACGCCTATCCGGCGCCGCTTGCGCACGCACCGCCACAAGCGGGCCAACAAATCCAGCCGGCGCAGCTCGGCATCTTCTGTGAGACTCGTATGAAAATTGAAAATCCGAATCCGATCCAATGGCGCTTTGCCGAACGCGCGGAACAGCTGCAAAGCTCGTTCATCCGTGAAATCCTGAAGATCACGCAGCGTCCCGAGATCATCTCGTTTGCCGGCGGCCTGCCCTCGCCCGCCACCTTCCCCGTGGAAGAAATGAAAACCGCCTTCGACAAGGTCCTGTCGAACAATGGCAAGGTCGCCCTGCAATACGGCCCGACCGACGGCTATCTGCCGCTGCGCCAGTGGATCGCCGACTCGCTTTCCAGCAATGGCAGCACCATCCTGCCGGAACAAGTGCTGATGACGTCCGGCTCGCAGCAGGCACTGGACTTGCTGGGCAAGGTCCTGATCGACGAAGGCAGCAAGGTATTGGTGGAAACCCCCAGCTACCTGGGCGCCCTGCAGGCGTTTTCCGTCTACCGTCCCGAATTCGTTTCCGTCGATACCGATGACGAAGGCCTGGTGCCGTCGTCTGTCAACCCCGTCGCCGATGGCGCGCGCCTGCTGTACGCGCTGCCGAACTTCCAGAACCCGACGGGCCGCAGCCTGTCCGTGGCGCGCCGCGTGGAACTGGTGGAAACTTGCGCCCGCCACGGCCTGCCGCTGATTGAAGATGATCCGTACGGCGCCCTGAGCTACAGCGGCGAACCGTATCCGAAGATGATCAACATGAATCCGGACGGCGTGATCTACATGGGCTCGTTCTCGAAAGTGCTCACGCCCGGCATCCGCCTCGGTTACGTGGTGGCGCCGATGCCACTGGTGCGCCGCCTGGAACTGGCCAAGCAGGCGGCCGACCTGCACACGTCGCAGCTGACGCAGATGGTCGTGCATGAAGTGATCAAGGATGGCTTCCTGGACCGGCATATCCCCAGCATCCGCAGCCTGTACGGCAACCAGTGCCAGGCCATGCTGTCGGCGCTGGAAGAGCACTTCCCGGCAGGCGTCACGTGGACCAAGCCTGAAGGCGGCATGTTCATCTGGGTTACTCTGCCGAAGCACATCGATGCGATGAAACTGCTCGATGAAGCCATCGCCAACAAGGTCGCCTTCGTGCCGGGCGCGCCGTTCTACGCCAACACGCCGGAAACGCACACCTTGCGCCTGTCGTTCGTGACGGTACCGCCGGAACGCATCCGCGAAGGCATCGCCATCCTCGGCAAACTGATCGCCGCAAAAATGTAATAGTTAATAATAAGGAGGCAAAAAACGCCTCCTTATTATTTAAAAAACAATAATTTTCAAGAAATACATTAAAACCCTCATTAAGTAATGGCGCCATTTATTTTTATTGCCAATAAAATACCAACATAATCATAAAATTTCTAATCTCTAATTTGCGCAGCAATATCAATTTTACGTGCAATAATTGGGAAAATTTTTCCATCCATCCCAAATGAATCAAGAAGATTTAGCATCTCACCTGCCTTATTAGCCTCATCCCGAGTATAAGAATTTGCATTCATTACATCAATCAATTTCTTTTTAAATTCTTTCTTACGCTCATCATTTCTATCCTCTGTTACGAGAAGTGCATGAAGAATTCTACCTTCTGTAGAATTGAGTGCAATTTCGCCCTCCGGCTTAGCACGGAAGAAATTCAAAACTTCATCTGGAGACAAAATTCCTTTTACTGTCTGATAGAAAAATTCTTGATCAACAGCTCTTAGCACGACAAGTAATGCTACATGTATCGGATTCGATGAATGACCCATTGGTGTTTGATCAAGCACGAGTTTCATTCTAGTTATACAACGTTCCTGAGTCCTTAACGTCAACCGTAAAATTCGGGAAAGCAATGTTAAAAAACGAGTAAATTGACCGCACTGATATGCTCCCCCGTCCTGCGAATGCAGGGAAAACAACGCACTTAGGCCACATCTAGCCACTGCCATTTCTACAAATTTCTTATTATGAGGAAGCGGTAGTCCGAATTCCAAATCGATGAATTTACGCAAGTATTCTGCTGCGTTTATACGTTCACCATACACTGCAGCAGTTGCGGCCTCAAGTTGGCGTTTATCAACAGAGAGAATAAATGCAATGTTTGGCACATCAAACATATGCTTTACACGCTCCAGAAGAGATATTGCAAAATCGGGGCGACATCTATCCAATTCATCAATGAAAAATACCAAAGTAGAATTTTTTTGTGCAAGCTCAAGTTGGCTAACGGCATGTTCCAGTTCACTTCGAAATGAAATATTAAGTTTAGTTTCATTTTGAAATATCTCCACGATATCACTGACTGCATCCCCTGCTGCATCACGGACAATCTCGTCCAAACCATCTTCAATGTCAAGTACTCCTGCCGTCCCGACCTTCACCCCAGCAACAAGAACACGCCTCGCAATTTTCCCTGTTATATTTCTAACTTTGGCCAGCCCGGCTTTCAACTTACCGGTCTTATCTTCAGCCTTAGGCAGTGCTTCATCTAAAGCTGCCACCATCGCCACAAGCGGATCACTAACATGATCCGCTTTCCATGCATTAAAATTTACCGTTTGATAATTTTTATTAATTAGAACAGCATTTAACATTCCAATAAAAGTTGATTTCCCAGAACCATATGGGGCATCTACAGCTATAACAAGTGGCTTACCACTCGCCTTTTCAATAACGTTCGCCATAAACTCTACCATTACAGCACGATCTAGAGCGTCATTCTTGAAAGGCTCACTGAGTGGAATGTCAATTTCAGATATTCGAAAGCTCATGATATTTAACAATTATTTGAATATAAACAATGTAGATTATCACAATCCGGCTAGTGAATTTCATAACTCAACTAAAATACTTTCCGCGCCAAACTGCGACAACTCATCCTCTCACCGGGAGACTTTTCCCGCCACATTACACCGGGAGGTGCAGCGGCACAGCAAGCGTCTTTTTCGCCCAAAAACCGCCTTCACGACAGCAATTGCGTGTATTTATTTCCAAAAATAGCATAAAAATAATGTTTTACCACCTCGCACAACGTCGATTTTTTTACCCAAAAAATTGGCAAGGCGGTATGATTTGACCGCTGTCGCAGATTTGAACCCGGTCAGCATCACCGAAAGTGCAGCAAACGCTGGCATCGCAAAGTACATCGAGAAGGCCGGAAGCAATGAGTCCAGGCAGTGTGGAGCATTCCCAGCGGCGCGAGGCCGCCATTTTGATTGTCGACGATGCGCCGGCCAACCTTGAGCTGCTGCGCAAACTGATGAGCGAGCAAGGCTACCAAACCTATGTCGCCACGTCCGGCGAACGGGCGCTGGCGATCGCCCAGCGCGCCCACCCCGACCTGATCCTGCTCGACGTGCTGATGCCGGACATGGACGGCATCGAAACGTGCCGCCGCCTCAAGCAGCACCCGCTGACGCAGGGCATCCCCGTCATCTTCATGAGCGCCAAGACGGAAACGGAAGACGTGGTGGCCGGCTTCGACTGCGGCGCCGTCGATTACATCAGCAAGCCGCTGCGCATGGCCGAAGTGTGCGCGCGCGTGCGCGCCCAGCTGCAAATCCGCAGCAACAATGAAACCCAGCAGGAACAGGCCGAGCGCCTGCGCACCATCGTCAACAACATGGCCGAGGGCTTGCTGATCATCGAAGCCGATGGCCGCATCCAGTACACCAATCCCGCCTGCGACCAGTACCTGGGCTACCGCGAAAACGAACTGGCCGGGCGCTCCATCGGCGAGTTGCTCAGCCCCCTGGTGACGCAGGAATACCTCGATTACTTCACCATGCACGCGGCCAATCCGGAAAAAGCGCACAACCACGGCACGCGCGAAGTGGCGATCCGCCACCGCAACGGCGAGGCGCTGAGCATGGACCTGACCCTGACGCCCATGTATCTGCGCCAGCCCCTGTATATCGGCCTGCTGCACGACATCACGCACCACAAGCAGTCGGAAGACGCCTTGCAGCGCGCCGCCTATCTCGACCCGCTGACGCAGATCGCCAACCGCCGGCATTTCGACAGCTTCCTGGAAAAGGAATGGCAGCGCGCCGTGCGCGGCGGCGGCGTCCTGTCGCTGGTGGTGCTCGACGTCGACCACTTCAAGCTGTACAACGATAGCCTGGGCCATCCGGCCGGCGACAGCTGCCTGCAGCAGGTGGCGCAAGCCATCGCCTCGCACGCCGCACGCCCCGGCGACCTGGCGGCCCGCTACGGCGGCGAGGAATTCGTCCTGCTGTTCGCCGACACGGATGCCGAAGGCGCCCTGCACCTGGCCGCAGCCATCCGCGCGCACATCGAGGCGCTGCAGCTGCCGCACCCGCGATCGATCACCTCGCCGTGGATCACCGTCAGCATCGGCGTGGCGACCATCCGCCCGCACCAGCTGGACGACCGCGAAGCGCTGTTCGTCGCCGCCGACCGCGCCCTGTACGTGGCCAAGGAAGGGGGCCGCAACCAGGTGCGCGTCACGCAATCGGGCAGCGCGGCCTGGGAAACGGTGAAAGCGCTCGTCCTGCGCTAGCCGGTCACTTTTCAGGATAGCCGGTGATGTCGGCGATTTCGCGGTACAGGGGCTGCAGCCGCGCATACATCTTGCGGTACACGCGCCGGTACAGTTTTTCATAGACCTTGCTGTGCCCGGGATCCGGCTGGAATACCCTACCCTTGCGCGTCATGGCTTGCACGGCGGCGGGAAAGTCCGCATGCCAGCCCAGGCCCACGCTAGCGGCGATGGCCGCGCCCAGGCCCGAACTTTCATACACGTGGGCGCGCGCGGCGGGCAAGCCGAAGATGTCGGCCGTCAGCTGCATGGCCGCATCGCTTTGCGAACCGCCGCCCGCGATGCGCAGCTCCGTGATGGCGATGCCGCTGCGCTGCTCGATGCGCTCCTTGCCTTCGCGCAGCGCATACGCGAGACCTTCGAGGATGGCGCGATAGATGTGCGCGCGCGTGTGCACGTCGCCAAAGCCGATCATGGCGCCCTTCGCTTCCGGCCCCGGCACCTTGATGCCGGGACTCCAGTACGGCTGCAGCATCAGGCCCATGGAGCCGGGCGGCACGGCCTCGACCAGGCGGTCGAACAGCGCTTCGGCGGACAAGCCCGTGCCATCCTCGGCCGCCGCCGCCCGTTCGCGGTCGCCGAACTGCTCCTTGAACCAGTTGACCATCCAGTAGCCGCGGAAGATCTGCACTTCCGTGCTGTAGGCACCCGGCATGGCGGCCGGATACGGCGGAATGAAGCGCGTCACTTCCACGTATTTGCGGTTGGTCGTGTTGATGGTGGCCGTGGTGCCGTAGCTGAGGCACGCCACGTGCGGTTCGACGCAGCCGGCGCCCAGCACCTCGCACGCCTTGTCGGCGGCGGCCGCCAGCAAGGGCGTGCCTTCCAGGATGCCCGTCGCCGCGGCGGCGGCCCTGGTGATGGCACCCATGCGCGTGCCCGGCGTTACCAGCTCGGGCAGCATGGCGCGTCGAATCGCCAGCGCCTGCCATTTCCAGTCGAAGCGCCCGGCCCAGGCGTGGCGCTTGTAGTCGAAGGGAATATACGCCACTTGCGAGCCCGTCGAATCGACGTAGTTGCCGCAGAGCCGGTGGTTCAAAAAACCCGACAGCAGCAGGAATTTGTGCGTGCGACGCCAGATGTCGGGCTGGTGCGCACTGATCCAGTTGATCTCGGCCTCGCGGCGGAAGTAGCGTATCGTGCCGTCAAGACGCGTGGCGCGGAAGGCAGCGCGCCACCATGGCGCCAGCCGGGGAATGTCGCGCGTGCTGCGCTGGTCCAGCCAGGTGATGGCGGGCCGCAACGGTGCGCCATGTTCATCCACGTTGACCACCGTGCCGCGCTGCGTGGTCACGGCCACGCCGGCCACCGAGGATTTGGCTATGTCCGTGCCGCGCCACAGCTGCTGGCACGCTTCGCATACGGCTTGCCAGTAGCCGTCGGCGTCGTGCTCGGCCCAGCCGGGGTGGTCGGAGTAATACGCTTCCAGGAAGACTTGCGCCTTGGCCGCCAGCTTGCCGTCGCGATCGAACAGCAGCGCGCGCACGCTTTGCGTGCCATTGTCGATGGAGAGGATATACGGGCCATCGCCCGCTGCGGAGGTCATGGCTCAGGCCACGCTGGCCAGCGCGGCGCGCAGCGCCTGCAGCAGCGCCTGCGGATCCTTGTCCGGCTGCGCGCTGAACACGGGCGCGTCCCAGTCCTGCCCCCGCACGGCCACCACGCGCAAGCGTCCCTGCGCATTCCAGGCCGGATACCAGCCCACGTCGACGATGTCGCCATTCGCGCACGTGATTTGCAGCAGGTCTTCGCCCAGGTCGTCGGCGAGGGCATCCACGGGCAGGCGCAAGTCCAGCGGCGACAGGCTGTCGTAGCTGATGCGGGCGTCGCCCAGCGCCAGGAGCTGGCCAAACAGGGTAGTTTCGATGATGCTCTCCTCTTTTATATTCTTATCGCTGCTTGTATCGCCGCATTTATCGCTGTTTTTATCATTGCTTCATTCGCCTTGCGGCACGCTGTAATGGCGGCGCCACAGGGCCAGGTAGCGCTGCTGCTCTTCCTCCCAGCGCACATCGTCCCAGCCCAGTTCCTGCTGGCAGACGGCGCGCAGGCGCGGCATGATAGCAAGCGCGCCGCCGGCCAGCTGCAAACCGAGGCGCGTGCGCCGCAGCAGCAAGTCGTCCAAGTGCTGCACGTCCTCGTTGCGCGCGCCCCAGCGCAGCTGCGCCCATAAGGTCTGCGTGCCGGGAACCGGCGCCAGTTCGCCCTCCTGCGCCGCATCGCACAGCGCTTGCGCGGCCGCGCCATGACGGCCCAGCAGGCGTTCGCGCTGCTCGCCATCGAGCGCCAAGGCCTTGCCCGACAAGGGCGGCGACGGGTCAAAGATCGGCAAGGGGCGCAAATCCGCCTGCCAGCCCGGCAGCAGCGGCGCGGCGCGGCGCAATGCGTCCAGGGCAATCACGCGAAACGTCGTCAATTTGCCGCCCGCCACCGTCAGCAAGCCGTTTTCCAGCCATAGCGCATGTTCGCGCGCTTCCTTCGACGGGTCAAGCTGGCCGCTGTCGATCACGGGGCGCACGCCGGCAAACGTGGCCAGCACATCGTCTTCGCACAGCGCCAGCTGCGGAAACTGCCAGCGCAGCGCCGCCAGCAGATAATCGAGTTCGCCGCGCGTGATGGCCGGCTCCAGGTCCAGGCTGGCGCCATGGTCGACATCGGTGGTGCCCACCAGGGTCACGCCCTCCCAGGGATACGCAAACACGGGGCGGCCATCGTGCGGGTGCATCAGGCTGACGGCTTGCGCCAGCGGCAGGCGCCAGGCCGGCAACAGCAGATGGCTGCCGCGCAGGGGCCGCAGTTTCGGCGGCTCTCCCACCTGGCCGCGCAAGCCGTCGGCCCAGGCGCCCGTGGCGCTGATCACCAGGCGCGCGCGCACAGTGAGTGCCCTGCCATCGACCGCATCGTTCAAGGTGGCGCCGGCGACCTTGCCATCGTCGCGCAGCAGCGAGTCCACGCCCAGGTAATTGACGGCCACGCCGCCATGGCGGCGCGCCTCCTGCAGCACGCGCAGCACCAGGCGCGCATCGTCCGTCTTGGCGTCCTGGTACAGCATGCCGCCCCGCAGGCCATCGCGGTTGACATGCGGCGCCAGCATGGCGAAATCCGCCGCATCGACATAGCGGCGCGCGCGCCGGCCCGCCATCACGTCATAGATGGCCAGGCCCAGCATGAACTGGCGCCGGCCCGGCTTCCGGCCCGTGTAATCGCCAAAGGCAAAGCCCTGCGGCTCGACCAGCCCCGCCGCATCCGTCAGCAAGGCTTGCCGCTCATGCACCGATTCGCGCGTCAGCGCGAACTGTCCCTGCTTCAGGTAGCGCAAGCCGCCGTGCACCAGCTTCGAGGAGCGGCTCGACGTGCCCCAGGCGAAATCGCGCTGCTCCACCAGCAGCGCCGTCAAGCCGCGCCGCGCCGCTTCCAGCAGGATGCCGGCGCCCGTGATGCCGCCGCCGACGATCAAGATATCCCACTCGCGCGCCAACAGCGCGGGCAGCCCGTCGCGGCGCCTTGCCCCGTTCACAAGCCGCCTCCCGCTTCGGGCAGCAGTTTGCCGGGATTCATCATGCCCTGCGGGTCGAACTGGCGCAGCAGCGCGCGCATGGCGGCGATGCCCAGCTCTCCCTTTTCCGCCGCAAGCCACGGCGCGTGGTCCGTGCCCACGCCATGCTGGTGGCTGATGGTGCCGCCGTTGGCGACGATGGCGGCGCTGGCCGCGTCTTTCAAGGCACGCCAGCGCGCCATGTTTTCCTCGAACGTGGCGGCCAGCCGGTACACATACGTCGTGTAGACGCTGGCGCCCTGTGCGTACACGTGCGACAAATGCGTGTACGCGTGCACCTGCTCGCCATGCTGCGCCAGCGCTTTGGTGCCCGCCTGCTCCAGCGCCGCCATCATCGCCGTGACGCGCGGCCAGTCGACGGCCGTTTCCACCGTGTCGATGACATAGCCGTGTTCCCACGCGCCGTTGCGCAGGTAAACGTTGCGAAAACGCCCCTGCTTCCATTTGTCGCCCATGTGCCGCCCCACGTGCACGCCCTTGTGCCGCCGCGCCAGCGCCAGGGCGCCGCGCAGGGCCGCGCGCGCCGGCCCGGTTTCGCCGCTGACGCCCAGCATCAGCATGCACTTGCCTTCGCCGCAGCCGCGCAGCGACAAATAGCGCTCCAGCAAGCCCACCAGCTTCTTGTGCCCGGCCAGGGTCAGCATGGTCTGCGTTTCGAGCGCATTCGACAGGCGCAGCATGCACAAGGACAGCCGCGACTGGGCCAGCGCCCGCACGGCCGCTTGCGCCTGGCCCCAGTCGGCGAAAAACACGGCGTGGAACGCTTCATACGGCGGCAGCGGCGAAACGCGCACCGTGGCCTGCGTCAGGATGCCCAGCCGCCCTTCGGAGCCAAGCACCATTTCGCGCAGGTCGATACCAGCCGCGGAAGCGGGAAACGTGGGAATGCTCAAGGTACCGGCCGGCGTTTCCACTTCGCCGCCCGCAAACAGCTGCTCGATGCGGCCATAGCGCAGCGATTGCTGGCCCGACGAGCGCGTGGCGATCCAGCCGCCCAGGGTCGAATACTCGAACGACTGCGGGTAGTGGCCCAGGGTGTAGCCGTGCGCGCGCAACTGCGCTTCCAGGTCGGGGCCATACACGCCCGCGCCGAACGTGGCCAGCTGCGCTTCGCGGTCCAGGTGGCCCAGCGCGCACAGGCGCACGAGGCTGAGCGCCAGCACGGGGCGCGGCCCCGCCGCCACCGTCAAATGCCCGGCCACGCTGGTGCCGCCACCGTGGGGAATCACGGCCACGCACGCCTGGCGCGCATACGCGAGCAGCTGGCGCACCTGCAGCGCGCTGCCGGGAAAGGCCACGCCATCGGGTACGGCGCCGATGCGGCCATGGCGCAATTTGAACCAGTCGGGCAGACTTTGGCCGAGCGCATGGCGCACGCGCGTGGCAGGCAGGGTGTCGATCAGCGGATGCGGCGCCAGGCGCGAAGCGGGCACCTGCGCGCAGGCGTCGTCGAAGGTGGCATCGGCAATGGCGCTGCCCGGCCCCAGGCGCTTGCCCAGGAAGGCCAGCGCGTCCTCGCTCAGCGCATACGTGATGCTCTCGTCTCCCCAGCCATTCCAGCGTTGCATCGACATCCCCTGTGTTCGGCCAGTTGCGCGCCACGGCGGCTTGCTATACTGTTCTTGCCTGTTCAACAGCATATGCCGCCACAGGCCAAGGGTATTGGTTTTTCATGACAATCGCATTGTTCCATCATGACAAGCACTGACGGCCGGGTCGCCGGCGCCTATCTGCAGCCGCTGCTGGAAGCGGCCGGCGCGCACGGCATCCCCATTGCCGCCCTGGCGCAGGCGGCCGGCGTGGCGCCGCACAGCCTGGAAGCGTCCGCAGCCAGCCTGGCCGCGCGCGACTACGTGCGCCTGCTCGATGCGGGCGCGCAACTGGCGGGCGATGCGCATTTCGGCCTGCACGTGGGCCAGCGCGTGCGCATGGGCACCTACAGCGCCTACGGTTTGATATTGCTCAGTTGCAGCAACGTGGGCCAGGCGCTGGAACAGACGGCCCGCTATGAACGGCTGGCGCACGACCTGGGCCGCTCGACCCTGCAGCGCGACGGCGCCGTCGCGCACTACCGCTGGGCAAGCAATTACCCGGGCGCCAGCCGGCACCTGGTCGACAGCGTCTTTGCCGGCATCCGCGTGTGCGGCGACTGGCTGGCGGGCATGCCGCTGCCGCCGGCCCGCCTGGCGTTCACGCACGATGGCGGCGGCGACCTGCTGCGCCACGCGGCGCACCGCGACGAATATGTGCGCGTGCTGGGCAGCCTGCCCGCCTTCAATGCCCCTGCCAACACGGCCACCTTCGATGCGCAATTGCTGGACTGGCCCGTGCCGAACGCCGACGTCAGCCTGTACCCCGTGCTGTGCCAGCATGCGGAACAACTGCTGGCGCAGCGCCAGGCTGAAAACGACACTGGCGGCGCCATCGACGCGCAAGTCCACGCGGCCATCGTCGCGGGCTTGCGCCACGGGTCGGCGCGGCTGGCCACCGTTGCCGCCACCTTGGCCGTCACGCCGCGCACCCTGCAGCGCAAGCTGGCCGACGCGGGCACCAGCTTCCAGGCCCTGCTGGACCAGGCCAGGTACGGCCTGGCGCGCGATTATCTGCGCGCGCCGGATTTGTCGCTGGTCGACATCGCCTTCCTGCTCGGCTACCAGGAGCAAAGCGCGTTCAATCACGCGTTCCGCACCTGGGCGGGTACCAATCCCGGCGCCTGGCGCTTGCAGGAAATGCAAGAGAGGCAGCTTGACCGGCAGCAAGCCCCATAGGCGTGCGCGGGGCATGCGCGGCGCGTTTTCTGGCTATACTGGCATAGTCAGGTTTTCCACGATCACTCCAACCCGCAATGCAAAGGATTAATATGCAACTCAAAGACAAAGTCGCACTGATTACCGGCGCCGCCAGTGGTATCGGCAAGGAAATGGCTATTGAATACGCGAAACAAGGCGCCAAGGTCGTCATCGCCGACCTGGCCCTGGAAGCGGCCAGCAAGACGGCCGAGGAAATCAAGCAGTCGGGCGGCCAGGCGTTTGCCGTCGCCATGGATGTCTCCAGCGAAGAACAAGTGGACAAGGGCGTGGCCGATGCCGCCGCCCACTTCGGCGGCATCGATATCCTGATCAGCAATGCGGGCATCCAGATCATCAGCCCCGTCGTCGACTACCCGTTCGATCAATGGAAAAAGATGCTGGCCATTCACATGGACGGCGCCTTCCTCACCACGCGCGCCTGCATGCGCGAAATGATCAAGGCGGGCCGCGGCGGCGCCATCATCTACATGGGTTCCGTGCACTCGCACGAAGGCTCGCCCTTCAAGAGCGCCTACGTTGCCGCCAAGCACGGCTTGCTGGGCCTGGCCAAGGTGGTGGCCAAGGAAGGCGCCAAGGATGGCATCCGCGCCAACGTCATCTGCCCCGGCTTCGTGCGCACGCCGCTGGTGGACAAGCAAATCCCCGAACAGGCGGCCCAGCTGAACATCAGCGAAGAAGACGTGATCAAGAAAGTCATGCTGAAAGACACCATCGACGGCGAATTCACCACCACGCAAGACGTGGCGCAAACGGCCGTCTTCCTGGCCGCCTTCCCGTCGAACGCCCTGAGCGGCCAGTCGATCGTCGTGAGCCACGGCTGGCACATGCAATAAACACGTGACGTATCCGGCAGGCGGCGCCGTCCGCCTGCATCACCGCATCTGAAAGTTCCTAATTGCAAGACAACACTTACCGCCACCCGCGCGCGGGCTGGCCGGGGCGCCTGTTTGCCGCGCTCGCCAATTCCACGCGCTTTGCCAACGCACGCCAGGCGATCATGTCCCGCCTGCCCTTCCTGACCCTGCACAGCGACGTGCGCGACGTCGTCTACGTGAGCTGGCTCGTCGACGCCGCTGCCGCGCAGCAACTGCTGCCCCCCGGCGTGACCCTGTGGCAGCGCGACGGCAAGACGCCGTTTACCGTCCTGACCTACCGCCACGGGCATTTCGGCCCGGCCCTGCTCGGTCCCCTGCGCCGGATGCTGCCGTCTCCGTTGCAAAGCAACTGGCGTGTATATCTGGACCACACGCCAGCGGGCGCACCGGCCGTGCCCTGCGTGTACTTTCTGAAAAACATCATGGACAGCTTGCCGCATGCGCTGGGCACGCGGCTGTTCAGCGACATCCTGCCGACCCACCTGGCCGCCGGCATGACGCTGGAAGTCACGGCCACGCAAGCCCGCTGCAGCATTGCCAGCGGCGCCGGCAGCGCGCCATCGCTGGACGTGCAGGCGGACATCGCAACCGACCATGCCCTCGATGCCGACTGGCAAGCGCTGTTCGGCAACTGGCGCGACGCCGTCGCCTTCCTCGCCTGCCAGGATGCGGCCATCGCGCACGTGCCGCGCAACGGCAAGCTGGTCTTCGGCGAAATCGACTTACCTGTTGATCTGGATCAAGTACAAGCGCTGACAGCCTTGCGCGCCGACTGCGGCTTGCTGGGGCAGTTGCCGCCCGTCTCCCAGCCGTTTGCCTTTCTCGTGCCCAAGGTTCCCTTCAAGGCGTTGTCAGAGCGCCTGCTGTAGCACGCCGGCGCTCCCCCGTGCGCGGGGGCGTGGCGGAGCCTGTCTGGCCGCCGCGCCGCCGTTCCAGCTTGAACAAGGCCATCGCCTGCTCCAGCTGCAAGGTCTGGTCTTGCAGCGACGCCGAGGCGGCCGCCGATTCCTCCACCAGCGCCGCGTTCTGCTGCGTGACTTCATCCATCTGCGTGACGGCCATGTTGACTTGCCCGATGCCGTGGCTTTGCTCGCGCGAAGCGGAGGCGATCTCTTCCATGATGCCGTGCACGCCCTGCACGGCGCCCAGCATTTCGGCGCTGCTGGCGCCCGCCTGCTGGGCCAGCTTCGCGCCCGCCTGCACCTGCGCCAACGACGCCGTGATCAATTGCTTGATTTCCGTGGCCGCCGCCGCGCTGCGATGGGCCAGGCTGCGCACTTCGCCCGCCACCACGGCAAAGCCCCGCCCCTGGTCGCCGGCGCGCGCCGCTTCCACGGCCGCGTTCAGGGCCAGGATATTCGTCTGGAAGGCGATGCCTTCGATAATGCCCGTAATGTCGCCGATCTTCTTCGATGAAGCGTCAATATCGGCCATCATGCTCACCATCTGACCGACGATCTCGCCGCCGCGCCCGGCCAGGCCGTGGACCTTGCCCGCCATGTCGCTGGCCTGCACGGCGTTGCCGCTGTTTTGCTGCACCGTGGCCGCCAGCTGCTCCATGCTCGACGCCGTCTGCTGCAGGGCTGACGCCTGCGCTTCCGTGCGGCCCGACAAGTCCATATTGCCGGCGGCGATTTCCTGGCTGGCCATGCTGATACGCAAGAAATTGCCGCGCACGTCGCCGACGATGGAATGCAAGTTTACGCGCAGCTGGCGCAGGGAGCGCAGCAGTTGCCCCATTTCGTCGCGCCGCGTGGTGTCGAGCTCGCCCGTCAGATCGCCGCCCGCCATCACGTCGCAAGCCTGGCGCGCCTGCTGCAACGGTTGCAGCACGGCGCGGTGCAGGCTGTGCCAGAAATACAGGGTCGCGCCCAAGGCCGCCACGGACAGCCCCGTCAGCCAGCCAGCCGCGCCGGCCGGCAGCAGGCCCGCATTCCACGCCAGTTGCAGCAGCAATACCAGGCTCAGCAAGCCCAGATTCCAGCCGATGCGCTTGCCCAGCGGCAAGTCACGCAGGCGCGCGAACCTGGCCAGCCAGTCAGTCCGCACGGCTGCGCCCTGGCTGATGACGATGCCGTCGGCCTGCCCCGCCTTGATGCGCGCGTACAGGGCCGAGGCCTGCGCCACCTGCTGGCGCGTGGGCTTGGTGCGCACGGACATGTAGCCGACGGCCACGCCGTCTTCCACCACCGGCGTCACGTTCGCCAGCACCCAGTAATAATCGCCATTCTTGCAGCGGTTTTTCACCATGCCGCTCCACGAGCGCCCCGAACGGATGGTGGCCCAGAAATCGGCAAACGCTTCGACCGGCATGTCGGGATGGCGCAGGATGTTCTGCGGCGCACCGATCAATTCTTCCGCGCTGTAACCGCTGACGGCGATGAAATACGGGTTGGCATAGGTGATATTGCCTTGCAAGTCGGTAGTCGAGACGATGGTCTCGGTATCGCTCAGGTTGATTTCGGTATCGCTGACGGGAAGATTGAGTCGCATGGTCACATCCTCAAAGGTAGCCCGTGGAAGCACGGGGAAGCGGGCAAATGCAAGGCGGCAGGAAGCCGGCGGCAATCTGCACCGATACATTAATTTTAATATCTAATTATTAATTTAAATCGGCAATTTTCACTGGCGAAATTGCCTTGCGAATCTGCAAATATTGCAGGCGGCAGCGCGGCCGCAGGGGAATGGCGGGAACGGTGCCGGAACAGCGTGACTGTCCCGGCGGCAAACAACGCGGCGGCTTAGCGCGGCACGTAGCGCCAGTTGGCGTTTTCCAGCATGAAGGTCAGTTCCGTCTTGATGGCTTCCGGACGGCTCGGCACGCTCAATTCCGTATCGCATACCAGATAGCCCGTCTTGCGCTTGACCTCGCACTCGTTGATGGCCTTGACCTGCATGGTGCTCTGCGCTTCCTGCATCTGCACATCCTTGGCCGCTTCCGGATTGCGCGCCACTTCTTCCTTGGCCCAGGCGCGTATCATCGCTTGCGCCTCGGCCGGCGACGGTCCCGCGAACTTGGCGTCCTTGCGCTCGACGCCCACCCAGGTACCGTTCTCGTTGCGCAACGGCAGCACCATGAAAGCATCGCGCATGCCCCCGCTCATGGCGACCAGGCACACCACTTCGCCCGGCACTTCCTGCGAATCCTGGCAGCCGGTCAAGCTGGTGACCTTGACGGCGATCGGTACCGTCACAGTCGATTGCATTTTGGCCCGGGTCTTGGCCACGCCCACCTGCACGGCGGCGTGGATTTGTTCGAGCGTCGGCATGGTGGCCGCCTGGGCCGGCAAGGCGGCAAACAGGGCGGCGGCGGTCAGGGCGAGGGAAGTCAGGCGCATGGGAATCGAGAGTAGTGAGCAAAGGCCGGCAGTCTAGCACTTTACATAAAGACAGTTGTTTCTATTGAGAATGATCGTCGCCATCGGGCGCGAGAAAGGCGCCGCCCCCGTCCGCCTGTCCGCGCAGGCGCAAGCCGATGGCGCGCAGCATCTCGACCAGCTCCCGCAAGCGCAAGCCCTCGTCCGTCAGCCGGTATTCCACCTTGACGGGCACTTCCGCGTAAATCGTGCGCGTCAGCAAGCCCGCCTCTTCCAGCGCGCGCAAGTCCAGGGTCAGCATGCGCTGCGAGATATTCGGCACGGCGCGGCGGATTTCGCTGAAGCGCTTCGGCCCCGCCATCAGATAGCTGAGCAGCACGATGCGCCAGCGCCCGCCCAGCAATCGCATGGCTTCTTCCACGGCGCAGCCGGAGACATTGTCTTTCATGGTTGGCTTCCCACCTGGTATAAAAAATGTACCTATACCACATTATTCTGCCTTCTTCCAAATAGTAACCATCACGATTAGACTGCCCTTCTTTCCTCTCACCGGAGTTCCAGCATGGAAACCACCCTGATCTACAGCGTGCCGTTCGGCTGCTCGTTTGCCGCCATCGCCGCCCTCGAATGGAGCGGCATGCCGTACCAACTTGCCCGCGTGGAAGCGCGCGACCCGGCCAGCAAGCTGCATCCCGCCTTTCTCGCCATCAATCCCCTGGGCCAGACGCCGGCCCTGCTCACGCACGCGGGCGCGCCGCTGCTGGAAAGCATGGCGATCCTGCTGCATATCGCCGCGCGCGCACCCAATAGCGGCCTGGGGTTTGCGCAGGGCACGCCGCAATACGACCGCCTGAACAGCGTGCTCTCCTTTTTGCACACGACCTTCCACGCGGCCTTCATGCCCGCCTTCCAGGCATCGCGCGCGCCGGAAACCGACGCGCGCGCGGCCGTCTGGCGCGAGATGGCCGTCGAGAAGGTCAACAAAAGCCTGGCGCACCTGGAGCGCCTGCTCGCCGGCCGCACCTGGCTCGCTTCCGATACCGGCCCCACCATCGCCGACGCCTACCTGGCCGCCACGGCGCGCTGGGCCGAACCGCTGCAGCTGGCGCGCCTGGCAGACTATCCGGACACGGCACGCGTGCTGGCGGCGCTGGAACAGGACCCCGGCATCCGCTTTGCCCACGCCATCGAGGACGGCTTGCCGGCCATCAGCCAGGGCGGCTTCCTGGGCCACGTGGCGCTCGACCAACTGGCAGTGCTGGCCGGCTAACCGGCGGTCAACTCCCGCAGCAGGCGCGTCTTTATTGCTATGATGTCGGGCTGCCGGCGGTACAGCCGGCCACATCAATACCATATCGATAACGTCGTCATAAAAATCGGGAGTTTGAATGAGTTTACGTCTGCTGCTCTTGGGAGCATTCAGTGCCGCCATGGCCACCACCGCCGCCGTGCCGGCCCTGGCTGCGCCGCGCGGTTTCACCGTGGAAGACATGGTTGCCATGGAGCGCGTGGGTAGCCCCGTGCTGTCGCCGGACGCCACGCGCGTCGTCTACACGGTGCGCACCACCAACCTGGACAAGAACCGCGGCAACACGCAGCTGTGGATGATCGACCTGCGCGCGCCGAACGCGGCGCCGCGCCAGCTCACGCGCGGCGAAGCGAGCGCCAGCGACCCGCAATGGTCGCCGAACGGCGACGCCATCTACTTCCTGTCCGGCCGTTCCGGCTCCTCGCAAGTGTGGCAGCTGCCCCTGAACGGCGGCGAAGCGGCCAAGGTCACCGACCTGGCGCTGGACGTCGACACCTACCGCCTGTCGCCGCAGGGCGACCGCCTGGCCTTCAGCATGGGCGTCTTCCTCGATTGCGCGGACCTCGCCTGCACGAAGAAGCGCCTCGATGAAAAAGCGAAAAACAAGGCCAGCGGCATGGTCTACGACCAGATGTTCGTGCGCCACTGGGATACCTGGGCCGATGGCCGCCGCAACGCGCTGTACTCGGCGCCGATCGACGCCACGGGCAAGGTCAGCGCCGCGCCCGTGAGCCTGAGCGGCACCCTCGACGGCGACGCGCCATCGAAACCGTTCGGCGACAATGGCGAATACCACTTCAGCCCGGACGGCAAGACGGTGGCCTTCTCCGTGCGCGTGGCCGGCCGCACGGAATCGTGGTCGACCAACTTCGACGTCTACACGATTCCTGCTATCGGCGGCCAGGCGCCGCGCAACCTGACGGCCGACAATCCGGCCTGGGATGCGAAAGCCACCTACTCGCCCGATGGCCGCACCCTGGCCTATGTCGCCATGACCAAGCCGGGCTTCGAAGCGGACCGTTTTCATCTGGTGCTGATGGATGTCGCCACCGGCAAGAAACGCACCCTGGCCGATGACTGGGACCGTTCCGTGGCCGACTTCCGCTGGACGCCGGACAGCAAGGCGTTCCTCGTCGCCGCCGATGACGTGGGCCAGCACCGCTTGTTCCACATCGACGCGGCCAGCGGCAAGGTCGCTGCGCTGACGGGCAAGGGCGCCGTGGGCGACTTCGACGTGCGCGGCAATACCATCGTGCTGGCGCAAGCCAACCTGGCCTCGGGCGCGCAGCTGTACACGCGCAAGCTCGATGCGAAGTCGGAAAACGCGCCGATGGTGCAGCTGACGAAGCAGAATGCGGCGGCCCTGGCCGACGTGCGTTTCGGCGAATATGAACAGTTCTCGTTCGCGGGCGCGAATGGCGAAACCGTCTACGGCCACGTCATGAAGCCGTGGAACGCCAAGGCCGGCGAAAAGTATCCGGTCGCCTTTTTGGTGCACGGCGGCCCGCAAGGCAGCTTTGGCAACAGCTGGAGCTACCGCTGGAACCCGCAAGTGTATGCGGGCGCCGGCTACGCCACCGTCTTCATCGACTTCCACGGTTCCACCGGCTATGGCCAGAAATTCACGGACTCCATCAGCGGCGACTGGGGCGGCAAGCCGCTGGTCGACTTGCAGAAGGGCCTGGAAGCGGCCACCAAGAAGTTCCCATGGCTGGACCGCGAGCGCAGCTGCGCGCTGGGCGCGTCCTACGGCGGCTACATGATGAACTGGATCGCCGGTAACTGGCCGGACGGCTTCAAGTGCCTGGTCAACCACGACGGCGTGTTCGACAACCGCGGCATGGCTTACGCGACGGAAGAACTGTGGTTCACCGAGTGGGAAAACGGCGGCCCGTACTACGACGCGCCGGCCAAGCACGAACAGTTCAACCCCGTCAACTTCGTGAAGAACTGGAAGACGCCGATGCTGGTGGTACAGGGCGACCTGGATTTCCGCATCCCTACCGCGCAAGGCCTGGGTACCTTCACGGCGCTGCAGCGCCAGGGCATCCCGAGCAAGCTGCTGGTCTTCCCGGACGAGAACCACTGGGTGCTGAAACCGGCCAATTCGCTGCTGTGGCATCACACGGTGCTCGATTGGCTCAACACCTACACTAAAAAGTAAGCCTGTTCCAGCGTAAAAAAGCCGCACAGTTCGCACTGTGCGGCTTTTTTTCATCCATCAATTAAGCCAAATCAATACGCCATCAATATGTATTGAGCGCCTTGGCGAACTTCACGATCCACAAGCGGCTAGGCCGCTCGCGGTCGTCGCCGCGCGCCACGCGGATGGTGTTGGCGGCGTTGCAGCCGGCCGCGCTGCTGGTGACGATGGTGCCGTTGGCGTCGACCGTGCACTTGGTGACGTCGGCGCCATCGACTTCCACGCCGTTCGCGTCAAAGATCTTCGTCTTCAGGCCGAAGTCATTGTCGTTGGCCAGCGCGATGGTGGAGTCGTCGATCAGGGTCAGGCCTTCCGCCTTTTCCGCCGCCCAGCCGATGGCGTTCAAGTCCAGCAGCAGGGTTTTCTTCAGCGGCGTGACGGCGGCCCAGTCGGCGCCGTTGACGCCAGCGCCGCCCATGCTGCTCTTCTCCAGGTCGGACGTCGTCGCATTGAAGGCGGCGGAGGAAATGTCCGTGGCGCCCTTCAATTCGACCAGCATCAGCTTGTTGAAGACCTTGCCCGACGGCGCGGCGCCCTGCTCGATGACGAGGAACTTGCCGCCGCCCAGCGCCACCATGTCGCCCAGCTTGGCATTGCCCGTGCGGCCATCCTGGTAGTCGGCCGCATTGAGCGGATACGCATACATCTTGCCGCTGGTGCCCGTCACCGGGTCGAATTCGATCCAGCGCGTGAAGCGGGCGAAGCGCTCCACCTGCTCCGCCTTCTTCGTCACCGAATACATGGCCGTGCCGTCGCTCAAGGGGCTTTGCAGGAAGGCGTACAGCTTGTCGTTGCTCGTGTCGAGGGTCATGCCTTCCATGCCGCGGTTCGCGCGGCGCTTGGCGAACAGCGCCGGCAAGCCCTTGCCCGGCTCGTACTTGGCCTGGATGATGCCCGTGGCCGCATCGATCTTGATGATGAACGGGCCGTATTCGTCCGATACCCACAGCGCATTGCGCTTCGCATCGACGACGATGGCTTCCGAATCGAGGCCGCCCGCGTTGAAGACGGCCTTGCCGGCGGCATCGAACTTCATCGCATCCATGACGGGAATCTCGGCCGAATTGCCGACCGCGCCCACGGGCACGGGCAAGCCCGAGCTGTTGACGGCGGCCGACACCTTGATCGGCGTGCTCGATGCCAGCACGGCGCCGGTCTTGCCCACCGTGATCACGCCGAATGACGGAGTAAAACTGGGCGACGGGAAGATCTTGCTGCCGATGGTGCCCTTGCCCGAGGGATCGGGTACCAGCGGGCCGTCGCCGTTCGGGCCGCGGTCCGTCAAGCCATAGAATTCCAGGTCGCCGGCCGCATTCTTGCCCTTGTAGGCCAGGCCCGAGCCGTACGACGGCAGGAAGCCGTTCGGGAATTCGCCCTTGATCTTCGCGTTCGCGCCTTCGTACGGCACGTAGAATTTGTCGGCCGCCTGGATCTGGTAGCGCGTCACGGTCACTTTCACTTCGCCCAACGGATTGGCTTGCGTCAGCGCTTCGTTGACGGGCGCGCCCGCTTTCGAGGCCAGGGTGTCTTCGAAATGCTCGCGCACGAGGGCGCGGCGCTCCGCATCGACCGTGCGGCCGGCGAATTTCGCGCCCACCGTTGCCAGATGCGCGGCCAGGGCCGCGTTGAAAGCTGCCGGGGCGGCGGCGAAGTCCAGGGTCTTGCCGGCCAGCGCAGCCTTCACTTCGGCCGTCAGCCTGATGCCGTTCGACGGATCGCTGTCATCGTCCAGCAATTGCAGCGCCAGCAGGCGGTTGACGACCTTGTCGTCCGCCACGTTGGTGCTGGCGGCCAGCGCCAGCGGCGTGACGACGGCGCCGCACGGCGCCGAACCCAGGGCCAGGCCGCCCACGCTGAAGGCGACCGTCTCGCCCGGATTGCAAACGAACTCGCCCTTGGCATTGGTGCTGGCCTTGGCCGCGCTGCCCGCAACGTAATCGAGTCCTTCCACCGCGCCATCGAGGAACACGCCCGTCTGCGCCACGGGCTTGGAAGGCTCCGCCGGCGGATTGTCGCTGCCGCCGCACGCGGCCAGGGCCAGGCCGGCGGCGATGGCCAACAGGGTCAGTTTCGGGATCGGCGTTACGGCAGTATTCATGCATTCCTCGGCTAAGGTGGGTGGAGTAACCGTGGAGCATAACTAATCAAAGTGACAAGGTAATGACAGCGGCTAGGCCTGTGGCATATCCGCCACGGGCCCGCCGATGCCGCCAAAACGGCCATCGGCCTGGCGCCGGAATTCCTTCGGCGTGACGCCCTTCACCTGCAGGAAGCGGCGGTTGAAATTGGCCACGTTCTGGAAGCCCACGTCGTAGCAGACGTTCGACACATACTGGTCCGTATCCATCAGCAGCTGGCACGCCTTGTTGATGCGCAGCCGGCTGATGAAATCCGTAAAACTGTTGCCCGTCGCCTTGCGGAAGAAGCGCGAGAATTTGCTCAGCGACATGCCCACCTGCTCGGCCAGCATTTCCGCCGAAATCGGCTCGCGGTAATTGTCCGTGATGTAGTTGAGGACGGAATTGACCTTGGCCAGGGTCGCATCGTCGTCGTACGAACGCAGGGAGGCGCTCGACAGCAAGCGGTAATTGGCGGTGCGCGCCAGTTTGCTCATCAGTTGCACGAATTCGGCGAAACGCTCGGCGCCATGCGTGACGCGGATGCGCGCCAGGTGCCGCTCCGCTTCCGCGCCCATGTCGAAAAACTCCACGCCATAGCTGGAGCGCTCCAGCAGCGGCAGCAACTCGCGCAATTCGGGAATGACGCGCGCGGCGCCCGCCAGCGGCGCGTGGGCGAATTGCACGATCATGTCGCGCAGGGCCACGCCGCCTTCCGGCATCACGTTGGAAATCCAGTTGTGCGGCAGGCGCGGGCCCGTCAGCACCAGGTGGCCGGGCGAAAACTCGCCGATATAGTCGCCCACGAACAATCGCCCGCTGGTGGCGACGATCAGGTGCAGCTCGTATTCCTCGTGGCAGTGCCAGCGCACGCGCGAGCTGGGATAGCCGTGTTCCAGGTAATTGATGATGCCGTCATAGCTTTCGCGTTCCAGTTCGGGCGCCTTGCGCTCGCTGTCCTTCTGCCACAGGTGTTCCATGCTCGTCTCTCCCAGGCTGTCCCCGCCTGTGCCATCCAATGTACCTCAAAAAGCCTCACTCGCCAAAACGGCCCAGCGCCTGCTGGCGAAACTCCTTCGGCGTCATGCCCTTCAATTCCAGGAAGCGCCGGTTGAAATTGGCCACGTTGTTGAATCCCGCCTCGTAGCAGATGTTGCTGACATAGCGCTCCGTCTCCATCAGCAGCTGGCACGCCTTGTTGATGCGCAGGCGGTTGACGAAGTCCGTGAAGCTGTTGCCCGTGGCGTGGCGAAAGAAGCGCGAAAACGTCCGCTCGGGCATGTCCACCTGCTCGGCCAGCTGTTTCAGCGAAAACTGGCTGCTGTAATTGTGCACGATGAAGTTGATGGCGGAGCTGATGCGCGCCAGGGCCACGTCGTCGTCGCTCGACTGCATCGGCACCGTCGACAGCAGCTGGTAGTCGCTGGTCTGCGCCAGTTCGCCCAGCAGGCTCAAAAATTCGATCAGGCGCGGCAAGCCGCTGCTGTCGCGGATGCGCCGGAAGCGCCGCAGCGACTGTTCGCTGACGCCAAAGAATTCCACGCCGTGCAGGGCGCGCTGCAGCAGCGGGAAAATATCCTTCAACTCGGGCATGGCGGCGGCCATCGACGCCAGCGGCGCGTGCGAAAACTGGATCACCATGTCGCGCAAGGCCACGCCTTCCGGGGGCGTGCCGAGCGACACCCAGTTGTGCGGCACGCGCGGCCCCGTCAGCACCAGGTGGCCGGGCGCGAACTGGCCGATGTAGTCGCCGACAAACACCTTGCCGCTGCTCTCGACGATCAGGTGCAGCTCATACTCGTCGTGGTAATGCCAGCGCACCAGCGAATTCGGAAAGCCGTGCTCCAGGTAGCGGATGAAGCCGAAACTGCCTTTCGGCTCGAAGCCGGGCGTCGCGTCGCGCTGCTGTTCCAGCTCCATCTGTGGTTGCGGATATTCGGCCTTGCGTTGCATGGCACGCCCTCCCCCGTCAGGCGACGATCTGTTCCAGCGCCGCGCGCGCGCCCAGCCCATACAGGCTGGCCAGCGACTGCCCCACCGCCTGCGTGAAGGCCGGTGTGTCGCTCAAGTCGCCGAACAGCTCGCGCAAGGACAGCAGCGCCGCGGCGTCCGACCCGCCCTGCAGCGCCAGCGCGCGCAGGCGCACCGCGTACGGATCGCTCAAAGGCATCTCGCGTCCCTGCTCGTCGTGGCCTTCCAGGTAGCGGAACCAGCACGCCACGGTAAACGCCAACAGCGTGATGGCGCCGCCCCGGGCCAGCGCTTCGCGCACGGACGGCAGCACGAATTTCGGGATGCGCGCCGAACCTTCCGTGCCGATGCGCGCCAGCTGGTCGCGCACGGCCGGATTCGAGAAGCGCTCGATCAGGGTGTCTTTGTAGCTGTCCAGATGTATGCCTTCCACTTCGCCGAGCAAGGGCGTGACCTCGTCATCCATCATGCGGCGCACGAGCGCGCGGATGCCAGGGTCACCCATCGCTTCATGCGCAAACGTGTAACCGAGATGCATGCCAATGTAGCATAGGGCCTGGTGGCTGGCATTGAGCAAGCGCAGCTTCATCTTTTCATACGGCAGCACGTCGTGCGTCATCTGCGCGCCCACCTGTTCCCAGGCCGGCCGGCCCTGCGGGAATTCGTCTTCGATGACCCACTGGCGGAACGGCTCGCACACGACGGGCCAGGCGTCGACGATGCCGAAGGTCTCGCGCACGAGCGCCCGGTGTTCATCCGTGGTGGCCGGCGTGATGCGGTCGACCATGCTGTTGGGGAAGCTGCCATGCGTGGCCAGCCAGCGCGCCAGCTCCACGTCGCGCAGGGCGACAAAGGCCAGCAGCATCTTGCGCGTCACGTCGCCATTGTTTTGCAGGTTATCGCAGGACATGATGGTAAACGGTGCCAGGCCACGCTGGTGGCGCAGGGCCAGCGCCGCGGCCAGGTAGCCGAACGAGCAGCGCGGCGCCTCCGGGTGCGCCAGTTCGTACGCAATGTCGGCATGACCGGCGTCAAACTCGCCCGTGCCCTGGTTCACGTAATAACCGCCTTCCGTGATGGTCAGCGCGACGATGCGCGTGCCGGGGTCGGCCAGCTTATCCAGCACGGCTTGCGGCTCGTCGGGCGCATACAGGTATTCGGCGATGCTGCCGATGATGCGCGCGCTATCGCCGGCCGCGCTGCGCTCGACCACCGTGTACAAGCCATCCTGCGCCTGCATGGCGTCGCGCATGGCCGCGTCATGCGCCAGCAAGCCCACGCCGCAATAGCCCCACTGCGCATGCTCCTGGCCTTGGAGCGCCAGCAAGTCGTCGAGGTACACGGCCTGGTGGGCGCGAAAAAAACCGCCCACGCCGATATGCACGATGCTGGGCACGAGCGCGCCGCGCGCAAACGCTGGCACGGCCACGGTCCCTGGCAACTGCGCCAGGTTTGCCTGGTTCAAGGCGATGGCGTCCATTACAGCACTCCTTTCGCCGCCGCGTAGGTCTTGCCGGCGCGGTCGAAATAATGCACGAAGCCCGGCTCGAACGTCAGGTGCGTCTGCTGGCCCGGCTGCAGGCTGCTGCGCTCCGCGCCGCGCGACACCACCTGCACATTGTTCGGCAGGCGCACATAGGTGAGGGTTTCCACGCCCAGCGATTCGACCAGGTCGACGGTGACGGGCACGCTGCCCGGCTGCGCCGCTCCCAGGTGCACGTGTTCGGGACGGATGCCGACAAAGCCGTCGGCCTGCGCCGCGCTGCCCGCCTGCGCCAGCAGCTGCGGCGCCGCGTCGGCGGGCACCACGTTCATGCTGGGCGTGCCGATGAATTGCGCGACAAAGCGGTTGGCGGGACGGTCATACAGTTCCAACGGCGAGCCATGCTGCTCGATCTGCCCGTCGCGCAGCACCACCACGCGGTCGGCCAGGGTCATCGCCTCGACCTGGTCGTGCGTGACATAGATGGTGGTGGCGCCCAGCTCGCGGTGCAGCTTGGCGATCTCGATGCGCGTCTGCACGCGCAGGGCCGCGTCGAGGTTGGACAACGGTTCATCGAACAAGAACACTTTCGGGTCGCGCACGATGGCGCGGCCGATGGCCACGCGCTGGCGCTGGCCGCCCGACAATTCTTTGGGCGTGCGTTCCAGGTACTTCCCCAGGTCGAGGATGGCGGCCGCCTTGTCGACTTTTTCGCGGATGATGGCCGGATCGACGCCGGCCAGCTTCAGCGCGAACGACATGTTCTGGAACACCGTCATGTGCGGGTACAGCGCATACGACTGGAACACCATCGCCAGGTCGCGCTTGGATGATGGCAGCGCCGTGATGTCGCGCCCGTCGAGCGACAGCTTGCCGCCGTCGATCGGTTCGAGGCCCGCGATCAGGCGCAGCAGGGTTGATTTACCGCAACCCGACGGTCCCACGAAGACGACGAACTCGCCCTGCCGGATTTCCAGGTCGATGCCCTTGATGGCGCGGTGCTCGCCAAAGAATTTCTCGATATTGCTCAGTTGAAGGTAAGCCATGATGTGTGTCTCTATTCTGTAGTTTATTTGACTGCGCCGAAGGTCATGCCCTGCACCAGTTGTTTTTGGCAGAACCAGCCCAGCGCCATGATGGGCGCGATGGCCATCAGGGAAGCGGCCGACAATTTCGCCCAGAACAAGCCTTCCGGGCTGGAATATGAAGCGATGAGCCAGGCCAGGGTGCCCGCGTTGGACGCGCCCAGGTTCAGCGACCAGAACGATTCGTTCCACGACCACACCATGCACACGAGGGCCGTGGAAGCGATGCCGCCCACGGACAGGGGCAGCACGACGTGGCGGAATTCGTCCCACACGGTGGCGCCATCCATGCGCGACGCTTCCAGGATTTCACGCGGCAACTCCTTCATGCTCGTGTACAGCAGCCAGATCATGATGGGCAAATTCATCAGCATGAACATGATGGTCAGGCCGATGCGCGTGTCGAGCAGGCCGAAGTACTGGTAGCAAATATAGATCGGCATCAAGGCGCCCACGCCAGGCATGTAGCGCGAGCTGAGCATGAATTTCAGCAAGCCGATGGTGCCGCCCGTGGGAAAGAAGGCCATCGAATACGCGGCCGGGATGGCGATCAAGAGGCCGATGGCCGTCGAGAGCACGCTGGTAAACAGCGAATTCCACGCGTAGCCGAAGTAATTGTCGCGCGCCAGCACTTCGCGGAAACTGTCGAGCGTGGGCGTGAAAAACAGCAGCGGCGGCGTGGAAATGGCTTGCCCTTCCGTCTTGAAGGCCATCAGGCCCAGCCAGAAGATGGGGAAGAACAGCAGCAGCGCGAACAGCCAGGCGGCAGCCGTGCGGCCATATAAGTTAAGTTTGCTATGCATCAAGGTCTCCTTATTTCGACAGATTCTTGCCGATGACGCGCATCAGGAAGAAGGCGGCGATGTTGGCGATGAGCACGGCGAACAGGGCGCCGGCCGAGGCCGCTCCCACGTCATAGGACAGCAGTGCCTGCTGGTAAATCATGAAAGTGATGGTGGTCGTGTCGAAGCCGGGACCGCCGCCCGTGGTGGTAAAGATTTCCGCAAAGATCGACAGCAAGAAGATCATTTCGATCATCAGCACCACCGAGACGGCGCGTCCCAGGTGGGGAATGTAGAGGTAGCGCAACTGCTGCAGATACGTGGCGCCATCCATGCGCGCCGCTTCCAGCTGTTCCCGGTCCATCGATTGCAGCGCCGTCATGAAGATCAGGCAGGCAAACGGCAGCCATTGCCACGAAACCATCATGATGATGGAAAACAGGGGGTGGGCCGACAGCCAGTCGACGGGCGTGGCGCCAAAGAACAGGCTGATCTGCGCAAACAGGCCGTAGATCGGGTTGAGCAGCATGTTCTTCCACATCAGGGCATTCACGGCCGGCATGACGAGAAACGGCGAAATCAAGAGCACGCGCACGACGGCGCGCCCCGGAAACGCTTCATTGATCAGCAAGCCCAGCGCCGTGCCCAGCACCACCGTGATCAGCATGACGGAAAACAGCAGGGTAAACGTGTTCTGCAGGGCCGGCAGGAACGAGGCATCCGTAAAGAAAAAGTGGAAATTGGCAAGGCCATGGAAAGGATGGCCGCTGGGATCGAGCATCGAATAGCGCACGAACGAGTAATACAGGGTGATCAGCAGCGGGATCACGGAAATGACGGAGACGGCGACCACGGCCGGCGTCAGCAAAGTCCGGGGGATAATGCGTTTCATAGGATACTCTTGGGACGTGAGGGAGTGACGGCCCGCTGAACAGCAAGGCCGATCACATCACCTGTTGACAAAGCAAATGGCACAGCAAGACCGGAGACGTCTTATTTGTAGTACCCGCCTTTACGCATTTCTCTTTCAGCCGTCTGCTGCGACAATTCCAGCGCCTGGTCCACCGTCACCTTGCCCAGCAGCGCCGCCGCCATCTGCTGGCCGGCGGCCACGCCGATCACCTGGAATTCGGGAATCGACGCAAATTGCACGCCCACGTACGGCGACGGCGGCAAGGTGCTTTGCACGGCGCGCGTGGTGGCCAGGGCCTTGCCTTCGGCGGCGGCAAATTTCGCCACTTTCTGGAACTCGGGGCTCGCATACGTCGACTTGCGCGTGCCCGTCGGCACGTTGGCCCAGCTCGTTTCCTTGGCAACCAGTTTCACGTAGTCGGGCGAGGTGGCCCAGTTGATGAAGCGCTGCGCCTCGTTCGGGTGCTTCGAGCTGGACGGGATGGCCAGCGACCAGATCCACAGCCAGTTGGCGCCCCGCTCCGTCACGCCCACGGGCGACTGGGCGAACGCCACCTTGTCGGCCACCTTGCTTTGCTTTGGGTCGGTGATGAAGGAGGCGGCGATGGTCGCATCGATCCAGATGCCACATTTGCCCTGGTTAAACAGCGCCAGGTTTTCATTGAAGCTGTTGGCGGCCGCGCCCGGCGGGCCGTATTTCTTCATCAGGTCGACATACATATTGACCGCGTCTTTCCACGGCTTGCTGGTAAATTGCGGCTTCCATTGCATATCGAACAACTGGCCGCCATAGGAATTGGCCATGGTGGTGATCAGCGCCATGTTGTCGCCCCAACCCGGCTTGCCGCGCAGGCAGATGCCGTACACGCCGTTGGCCGGATCGTGCAGCTTGGCCGCCACGTCACGCAACTGGTTCCAGGAAGGACGGTCCTCGATCGTCACGCCGGCTTTTTTCACCAGGTCGCTGCGGTACATGATCATCGAGCTTTCGCCATAGAACGGCGACGCGTACAGCTTGCCGTCGCCGGAGAGGCCTTCGCGTATGGCGGGCAGCAAGTCGTCGATATCGTATTTGGCGTCAGGCTTGATGGGGATCAACCAGTTTTTCTTGCCCCAGATGGGCGTTTCATACAGGCCGATGGTCATCACGTCGAACTGGCCGCCCTTGGTGGCGATATCGGTGGTCATGCGCTGGCGCAAGACGCCCTCTTCCAGAGTCACCCATTTGAGCTTGATGTCGGGATTGGCTTGCTCGAAGAACTTGCTGAGCTTTTGCATTTCGATCATGTGGCCATTGTTGACGGTGGCGATGACGAGGTCGGTTGCGGCGAAGGCGGACGAACTGAGGAAGCCGGCGCACAGCGCGGCAATGGCGGAACGTTTCATTGTGTGTCTCCAGTGTTTTTTGTCGTTGGCAATGCTCAGGTACTTAGCACCACGACCACAATGTAGCACCAGACTTTGATACTTTCTGATACTCCAAAACCGCAATTCGATACTCCTTTGCAAGCCCACTATGCGCAAGAGTATCGACATTGGATAAAAACAACACTTTGAAAGAAAGTATCGTCACTTGTTCGTTTTGTATCAGGGTGGTTAAAAAAGCGCTGCTAGACTTGGTTTTCGGCATTAGACCGTGTGCGGTGACAGCCTTCCGGGGTGCCACCGCTACCACCTACATTTTTCTGGAGACCGCATGAACCGCACTGCCTTGAAAACCTTGCCTGCCCTGCTCCTCGCCATCGCCAGCGCTTCCGCCATGGCCGACCCGATGTACCCATCCGACTCCGAAGGCTTCCACGGCTACCTGCGCGCAGGCGCCGGCAGCAATACGTCGGGCGACGGCGGTTCGCAAGGCTGCTTCGGCCTGGGTGGCAATACCATGAAATACCGTCTGGGCAATGAGTGCGACGCCTACACGGAATTCGGCTACACAAAATCCGTCGCCAAGTCCGGCGGCGTGAACTACCTGGCCACCATCTGGGTCAACGCTTATGCGCCAAACTCGGATTTCGGCGACAACAAGCTGGGCATCGTCAAGGCCTACGTCGAAGCGCAGGGACTCGATTTCCTGAACGGCGGCACGGCCTGGATCGGCAAACGCTTCTACTACCGTCCTGACATCCACATGCTGGACTTGCAATACATCAATATGAACGGCACGGGCGCCGGCCTGGACCGCATTCCTGCTGGTCCTGGTAAATTCTCGTATGCCTTCTTCAAGGACAACGACGTCAAGGTCGCGTTACCGAACGGCGGCGTCAACACCAAATCGGCCGTACGCCAGAACTTCATCTACGGCGAGATTCCCGTCAATGAAAACGGCACCCTGGACCTGGCCGCGACCTACATCATCGGCGAAGGCAAGGATGACGTCGCCACTGGCAAGCGCAATAATGGCTGGCAGCTGTCGGCCTTCCACCGTCAAGGTAAAGTGTTTGGCGGCGGCAATACCTTCGGCGTGCAGTACGGCGTCGGTCCCGGCACCGGCCAGGGTGCGCAGTTCGGCGCTTCGGGCGACACCAATTTCGGTTCGGACGTGAAACGCACGCGCATCTTCAATGACATGGCGATCCAGCCGATGGCCAACTTCGGCATGGAATTCGTCGCCCTGTGGCAAAAAGACGAGTCGAACGCCAAAGGTTCGTCGACCTGGACCTCGGTCGGCGTGCGTCCCGTGTACGCGTTCACCGACAACTTCAAGCTGGTGGGCGAACTGGGCACGGACCGCGTGACGCAAGCGGGCGGCCTGCCGGCCAAGCGCCTGACCAAGCTGACCATCGCGCCGACGATCTCGGCCGGTCCTGGCCTGTGGTCGCGTCCTGAGCTGCGCGCTTTCGTGACCTACGGCAAATGGAACGATGCGGCCACCGCCTCGGTCAACGCGTCGAACAACGGCGGCCCGATCTACAACAACAATACCAGCGGCACGTCCTACGGCTTCCAGGTCGAGACGTGGTTCTAAGCCAGCTTAACTAACGCCAGAAACTAAAAAGGGCGGAACCGCGGTTCCGCCCTTCTCTGTTTACACTACCGGATTCAACTTATGGCAAGGCCACCGGCAATTCCGGATACTCTTGCGTCAGCGCATACTTGGTGCCGCCCACGGTGACCGTGTAGTTGGCAGGTCCCGAGATCGGCAAGCGGTAATTCAAGGTCAGCGCCACGGAGCCGCCCGGCGCCAGCGATTGCCAGGCGGGAATCGCAAAGCGGGCCCGGTTGTAGTTCTTCGTGAAGCCGCCGATATTGTTCGGCCCCGTGTAGCCGGCATTGATCACCGTCAAGCCGAAGCCGGACTGGTCGCTCATGTCCGACGGCGCCGAGACGGGATAGTCGAACTCCACCACGGTGCCGCCCGGCAAGGTCGAAGCCGTGTTGTTCTTCACCGTCATCACCGGATTGATGGGGAAGTTGTTGTCGCCCAGCTTCCAGCCGCCCAGGGTGATGCTGACATTGGCCGCCGTGCCCGGCATGGCGATTTCGGCGCGCTTGTTGCCATACGCGCCAGCCGTGCGGAAGGCCTGGTACAGCACGTCCGTCAGGGTGGTACCCATGAAATACTCGCCCTTGCCGCCATTGCGCGTGGCATCCCAGGCATAGTCGCCCGCCATTTCCCAGATCATTACGCCGCCGATATTGTTGTTGACAATGTACTGGGCCTTGGCCGCGATCGACTGCGTGGTTTCCGTGGAAATGAACACTTTCTTGGTCGCATTCCACAGCCACGGCGCCACCATGGTGCTGCTGTAATACGGCACATACGTGCCCACCAGCGCCTTGTCCGTGACTTTATACGCATCGAGGTAGCTCGGCACGATACCGTTCTGCAAGTTCAGCGCATGCCAGATGGGGTTGCCGCCGCCTGGCGTCGGTTTGCCCTGCGAATCCAGGTCGTACCACACGTTGTCGATGCCGGTGGCCCCCGTGCCGCACGTCTTGGTGCCGGCGCACGTGACCGTGGAACTGATCAACGGCGTCGTGCCCCACAAGCCATTCGTGCCACCCGTCACATCCTTCCAGCCCCGCGTGTAGAACGGCACGCCGATATTGATGCGCCCCGCCTGCATGGCGCCACGGTAATAGCGGTAGGCCCAGTCCGTATTCAGATAGCCGATGTTCTGGAACTGGTAGGCGTTACCGGCGCGCAACTCACCGTCGTTGCCGTCGTCAAACAGCGCCGCGTTCGGTCCCACGTACTGGTTCCACGCGCCGTGCAAGTCATACGACATCAGGCTGGCGTAATCGAGATATTTCAATCCCGACATGTTTTCCTCGCCCCGCAAGACCCAGCCCGAGGCGGAGCCGGCGATGGTCAGCAGGTAATATTTATTGTCCTGCACGGCCGCTTCGTCGAGCTTCTGGCGCAGCACTTTCAGCAGCACGTTGTAGCTCGTCATCAGGCCGGCCAGGCGCGGTTTCGAGACGGCGAAGTCGTTCGGATTGCCTGCTTCATTGTTGGTCGTCGGATGTTCGTAATCGACATCAACGCCATCGAAGAAGTTGTACTGGCGCACGAAGGCCACCATGGAATCGGCCAGGGTGTTGATGCCGGCCGTGTTGATGCTGCCGTCCGCGTTTGTCGTGGCCGTGTAGAAGCCGCCGCTGCCGGCCCAGCCGCCCACGGAAATCATCAGTTTCACGCCCGGATACTTCTTCTTGTATTGCGACAGCAAGTTGAAGTGGCCCTTGTACGGCAGCGACGGGTCCATGGCGGCGGCAGGCACGTTCGGCCACGTGAGGCCCGTATCGGGATTGGCCGCGCCGCTGCCGATGGCGATTTTTGACGTGGCCGGATCGACGGAGGCAAACGCATAGTTCAAGTGGGTGATCTTGTCCCACGGCAAATTGTTCACCAGGTAAGTCGGGCTGCCATCGGCGCCCGTGCGCCAGCTGGCGAAATAGCCGACGATGCGCCGGTTCAAGCCATTGCCCAGCACTTCGCGGCCATTCGCGTCGTACACCTTGCAATACGGCACATTCGGCACGGCCGAGATCAAGCCGTCCGGACGGCAAGCCGTGGGGGTTGGCGTCGGTGTGGGCGTTGGGGTTGGGGTTGGCGTCGGGGTCGGTGTCGGTGTCGGTGTCGGGGTCGGTGTCGGTGTCGGCGTTGGTGTCGGCGTTGGCGTTGGCGTTGGCGTTGGCGTCGGTGTCGGGGTATCCGTCACGGCCCATGGGCCCCACTGGTCGGTGGCGCTGGGGACATTGCCCTGCGTCCACCACTTGGCCTTGTAGGTGACGCCCTGGTACAGCACGCATTGGCCGCCCGTGTAGACGGTGGCGGCATCCCAGACGGCGCACGCTTCCGCGGCGGCCAGCAAGGTGTTGGGCGTGGCGGTCGTGCCTTCCTGGCCGCCGCCGCAAGCGACGAGCACGCCGCTGAGCAGGGCCATCAATAATGCATTCGATTTCATGTTGTATTGGTCTCCGTTATGGTTGTACAGGTTGTACGTTGTAAGCTGTTGCAGGCCCCTGAAGGGGCTCTTGTCAACTGTTATCCCTGGCCGGCTATTCCTGCATTTACTGCTACTGCAACTTCACATTCCAGTTGGCTTCCACGCATTTCACGTAGTTTCCGGCCAGCAAGGCGCTGTACGGGGTTTGGTAACTGACCAGCTGGCATTGGTTCTCGCCACCCGCGCTCCAGTTCTTTTCCCAATAGATGTTGTAGGAGGCGGAACTGGCCGGGGTAAAGCGCTGCATGTTGGCGCAAGACAATTGTTCGCCGGAATAATCCCAGCCCATGTCGGCGGCAAATTGCTTGTAGTAATCGATGCGGTTTTGCGCGGCCTGCTTTTCCGTGCCCTGTCCGCATTCGGCGTTGATGATCATGATGGTGGTGGCAAAGTTATTGCCCGCGCCAGCCGTCGTATCGGCCGCGTTCGGCACCCACGTGCCATCGAGCACGTGCAGCATCGACGGTTTCGGCGGTTGCGGATAAACGAAGAAGAAGGTGGCCGACGCCAGGTTCAGCCACGTCGAGGCCACCAGGTCCGGATTTTTCAGCAGCACGGATTGATCGCCGTCATGCATGGCTTGCGAAAACGGCCCATAGTTGTAGTTGTACGACAGTTGCTTGGCGCCACGGCCGAAATACTTCTTGAAGCTGCCGTCGGCGTTCTTGCCGCAGGTCCACACCTTGTTGAAGACGGGATCGGCGCACTCGATGTTGTAACCGCAGCCGGCGCCCGTTTCGTCGCAGCCCAGTTCGCGCAAATACTTCAAGCCCTGGCGCCATTGCGGCAGCGGGCTGCTGGCGTTGTGGTCGCCCGTTTCCTGCCCGAAATGGGCGAACATGGTCGCCAGGCTGTGGCGGCAGATGGCGTCCGCATTGCGCCCGTCGCTGTAGTCGTCGCACACGGCGGGGAACTTGGCCACCGCTTGCAGGAAGCGCTGGTACGTATAGCTGGCGTCGCGCGCGGCAAAATAGTAATCCCACTTCGCCGCCGGCAACAGGCGCTCGACGCGCTTGACATTGAGGGGATTGCTGGCCAGGCCGGGCTGCACGGCTTCGACGGCCGCATTGCCCAGGGTACGGATCGATGCCTTGACCTTGCGGAAGAAATCGTTATTCGTCAGCGCCGCCTCGTTCGCTTCGGCCTGGGCCTTGGTGGGAATGCCGGGCGTAGGCGTCGGTGTTGGAGTGGGCGTCGGGGTGGGAGTCGGTGTCGGTGTCGGGGTCGGGGTCGGGGTCGGGGTCGGGGTCGGGGTCGGCGTGGGAGTCGGCGTCGGCGTGGTGCTATCGAGGCTCCACGGTCCCCACTGGTCGTTGTTCGGCGCCGTGCCCTGCACCCACCATTTGGCCCGGTACACCTTGCCGTCGTAGACGGCGCACTGGCCCGCCGTGTAGACGGCAGCGGCGCTCCAGGCCGCGCAACTGTCGCTGGCGGCCGTGGCGGCCAGCAGGGTCGATGGGGGTTCGGTGGTGGAATTGCCGCCGCAAGCGAGCAGCGCGCTGCCCAGCAGGCCAGCCATCAAAGGCGAGGCCAGCCGGCTAATTTGCCGTGTCTTCACAATGTCTCCTGAACGTTATACGAAAACTATCAAAGTAGCTTTTATGTTGTACGTAAAGAAAGCACAGCGAAGCGTCGGCTTTCTGCACAGAGAATGCGACGCTAAAAATTGGTAGTCAAGTGGTTTTATATAACGGTGTTTTTTACAATACCAGTGACTTCAGGCGGTCTGGCCACGCTGTGGCAGGCGAAGAATGAGGAAAGGAAAAAAAGAAGATTCTGCGAGCGGTAGCGGCAATACCGCGCAAGCGATGGCGCGGCAAGTGGTATTAGCACTGCCGCGCCAGAATCAGGCCGGTTTCGGCGTCGCCTGCACTCTTTCCGGATAATACAGCTCATAAAACCAGCCGTACGCACTTTCGATTTGCGCCTGGATGCGCGGCGGAATCGCATGCTGTTTGGGCGCACTGATGGTGGCTTGCTGGCGGTGCGTGTATTTCATGCGGTAGTGGCTGTCGCTTTCCTGGATGCCGACCGCCAGCGCCTGCGGGTCGATCTGGAAGGGCGACAGCCCCAGCCATGTATACAAGTGCGACATGCATTCCACGGGCCGCGCCATCAAGTCCTCGAAGCGCACGAAATACAGTTTCTGCTGCACCTCGATGGGCAGGTCCAGCACGGCATGCAGCGAACTCAATGGGGCACCAATGGTGCGGTCCTTGGCAAACAGCATGTCGGCCCGCCCCAGGCGGTCGAAGTCGGCCAGGTGATCGACGAAGTCGAGCAGGATGGTGCGCTGGTGCTGGGCCTCGATGGAGCCGTAGACTTGCCCCAGTTCGCGCACGCAAACGATGATTTTCGCTTCCGGCGCCAGTTGCAGCAGCATTTCCACGCAGTGCAGCCAGGCGCGGTTCTTGTCGACCACACCCTGCTTGCCGCAGTCCTGGTACCAGCCGCGCAAGAAACCCTGCATGGCCGTTTTCAGGTGACCGTAGCTGGTCTCGAATGTCGTATCGAGTTGCGACAGGAAGAAAGCATCGTCGCTGACCATGCGCCGCATGCCCAGCAAGGCGTTGCACAGAGGCGAACTATTGCCTTCGCAATGCAGGTCGGGATGCTGCGCCAGCAACTGGCACAGCAAGGTGGAACCGGCGCGCGGCAGGCCGGCCACGCCGATGAAATTGGATGTCATGCGATTGTACTTTCAGTTCGGCGCTGCGCTTCTGATGGAAAACAACGATGGTGCAGCAATTATATGAGCGTTGCAACGGCGCGGTGGCATAAAAAATGCCGCTTCGAAACACGAAGCGGCATTTCCGGCGTCCCCGCAAGGAGACGCAGCGTGCTTTACTGGCTATCCTGGCGCGTGTTGCCGCCAGCTTCGACCGGCAGGCGCAGCCCGCTATCGACCACGCTCAGGCGCAAGCCTGGCAGGACATTGTTGACGACATTGCCCGCCAGCTGCACCACCGGTGCGCTGCCCGCGGCGCCCTGCTCTGCCTCGCGCGGCGCATCCTGCGTGGCGGCGGACTTGCCTGGCGCCGCCTCGCCGCTGGCGATCATGTCGGCCTGCACCATATTGCCCTGCGACGGCGCCACGGCAACAGCCGCAATCACGTTCGCGACCGCGCTTTGCAGCGCTTCCGTCGGCTTGACTGTCAGCACGCCGTCAACATAGTTCAGCGCGTAGTTGGTCGACGCCTGGCCCGATGCCGACACCAGATAACTGCCTGCCGCGGAAGCCGTCGTCGCTGGCGTGCCGAACACCAGCTTGCCGCTCACTTCAGCGGCCAGCGTATCGCCACCGAGCAAGCCGCTGTAGCCGGCGCTGAAGTCGGGATTGGCGCGTCCCTGGTCTTTTTCAGCGTTATCGACCTTCACCGTCAACGCTGCCTGCGTAATCGTGGCCGTGGTGCTGGCGGTGCCGTTGACCACGTAATTGCCCGCGTCCGCGCCGCTCAGGCGTATGCCTGCCACCGTCACCGTCTTGCCCACGCCCGCATTCTTGTCGCCGAAGCTTGCGCCATTGCTGGCAATACTCAGCTGATCATTGCCGATACGGTTGTCGCGCAGGGAGACGACGGCATTCGTCGTGGCGTCATACACCTTGTTGACGCCGCTGGCGCTCACCGTCAGGGTGGCTGGCGTGATATCCGCCGTGGCACTGGCCATGTTGCTGGCCAGCACATAGTTGCCTGCATCGGCGCCGCCCAGGCCCAGACCGCTGATGGTCACGGTCTTGCCCGTTGCGGCATTCTTGTCGCCGAATGCGCCAAGGACGGGGCCGCCAGCCAGGCTCAAGGCGTCGCCAGCCACCATGCCATTGAAGCTGGCGCCCGCCAGGTTCAGGCTGGCTGCCGTGCTGCCGTCGTACACCTTGTTCGCTGCCACGATGCCGGAAATGGCGCTGATGGACGCCGGCGTGATGTTGGCCGTCAAGCCTGTGGGATTGCTGACCGTGTAGTTGCTGGCCAAGCCGGAGCCGTCCAGCAAGGTGGTGCCGCTGACCGTCACGGCCTTGGCATTGCCCGCGTTCTTGTCGCCAAACGCTGCCGTCTGTCCGGCGATGGCCAGGGTTTCGCCCGCCACCAGGCCGGCCAGGCTGCTGCCGCTCAGCTGCGCCAACGCATTGCCGTCATACACCTTGTCGCCCGCCAGCTGGCCCACGACCGTCAGGGCTTTTGGCGTGATATCGGCCGTGCCACTGGCGGTATTGCTAACCAGAATGTAGTTGCCCGCATCGGCGCCAGCAAGCGTGATGCCGCTGATCGCCACCGTCTTGCCCGTGCCCGCATTCTTGTCGCTGAAGGCACTGGTGCCGGCCAGCGCCAGCGTATCGCCGCCGATCTTGCCATTGAAGGTCGCCGCGCCGTTCAGCGTGGCCGTGCTCAAGCCATCGTAAGTCTTGCTGTTCACGCCCACGTCCGTCACGCTGCCGATAGTTGCCTTGCCGATATCGGCCGTGCCGCTGGAGGCATTGCTGACAAGATTGTAGTTGCCCGCATCAGCGCCACCGAGGGTGATGCCGCTGACCGTCACCGTCTTGCCCGTGCCCGCATTCTTGTCGCCGAAGGCGCCGCTGCCGGCCAACGTCAGCACATCGCCGCTGATCTTGCCGTTGAAGATAGCCGCGCCATTGAGCGTGGCCGTGGTCAAGCCATCGTAGATCTTGTTGTTGACGCCCACATTCGTCACGCTGCTGATGTCCGCCTTGGCGATGTCGGCCGTGCTGCTGGCAACAGTGCTGACAAGGTTGTAGTTACCCGCATCGGCGCCAGCGAGGGTGATGCCGCTCACATTGACAGTCTTGCCGGTACCCGCATTCTTGTCGCTGAAGGCGCCATTGCCGGCCAGCGTCAGGCTGTCGTTGCCAATCTTGCCATTGAAGGTCGCCGCGCCGGTGAGCGTGGCATCCGCCAGGCCGTCGTAAGTCTTGTTATTGACGCCCACGTTCGTCACGCCGCTAATGCTTGCCTTGCTGATGTCGGCATTCACATTGCCCGGGCTGCTGAAGGTGTAATTGCTGGCCAGGCCAGTGCCGTCCTGCAAGACAGTGCCGCTGATCGTGACCAGCTTGCCCGTGCCCGCGTTCTTGTCGCTGAACGTGCCGACGCCGCCGCTGAAGCCCAGCGTTTCACCCGCGACCATGCCGCTCAAGGTTCCGCCCGACAACACGGCCGCCGTCGTGCCATCGTAGACCTTATTGCCTGCCGTCACGCCGGAAAGCGTGACGGCCTTGGGCGTGATATTGGCCGTGGCAGTGGCAGAATTATTAGTGAAAATATAATTTCCCACGTCGCTGCCGGACAAGGCGATATTGCTAATATTGACGGCCTTGTTGCTGCCCACGTTTTTATCCGTAAATGCGCCGCTCGCACTGAACAGCCGCACATCGTCGCCAGCAATCTTGCCATTAATCACGGCCGAGCTGGGGCTGAGACTGACGTTGAGGTTGCCGTTATAGACCTTGTCCAGGGCAGTCAAACCGCTAATGCCGGAAATCGTTGCCTTCGCGATATCCCCCGTCAGGCTGGCAGGCGCACTCAGCGTGTAGTTGCTGGCCAGACCAGTGCCATCGCTCAAGGTCACGCCGCCAACCGTAATGGTCTTGCCCGTGCCCGCGTTCTTGTCGCTGTAGCTGGCGCCCTGGACGATAAAGGCCAGGGTTTCCGAGTTGATCAGGCCATTCAAGGCGCCGCCGGCCAGGCTCGCATTGGCCGTGCCGTCGTAGACTTTATTGCCGCCACTCAAGCCCGTCAACGTCAACGCCTTGGCGCTGATATTGGCGCTGCTGGCGGCCGTGTCGCTGGCCAGGTTGTAATTGCCGGCATCCGTGCCGCCCAGCACGATGCCGCTGACATTGACGACCTTGCCATTGCCGGCGTTCTTGTCGCTGAACGTGCCGACCGCGTTGGACACTGTCAGGTTGTCGCCGGCCACCATGCCGCTGAAAGCGGCGCCTGCCGTGTTCAGGCTGGCGGCCATGCTGCCGTCATACACTTTGTTGCCGGCCGCCAAGCCGCTCACGCTGGCGATGGTGGCCTTGGCGATATCGGCGCTGCTGCTGGCCGTGCTGCCGGTCAGGTTGTAATTACCCGCATCCGTGCCGCCCAGCGCGATGCCGCTGATGCTGACCGTCTTGCCATTGCCCGCATTCTTGTCGGCAAAGCTACCGCTGGCGCCCGACACGCTCAAGCTGTCGCCGGCCACCATGCCGGCAAATGCGGCGCCCGCCGTATTCAGGCTGGCAGTGGCATTGCCGTCATACACTTTATTTTCAGCAACGATGCCGGTCACGCCATTGATGGTGGCCTTGCTGATATTAGCGCTGCTGCTGGCCGTGCTGCTGGTCAGGTTGTAGTTGCCCGCATCCGTGCCGCCCAAGGTGATGCCGCTGACATTGACCGTCTTGCCGTTGGCGGCGTTCTTGTCGACGAAGCTGCCGCTGGCGCCCGACACCGTCAGGCTGTCGCCGCCCACCATGCCCGTAAACGAGGCGCCCGCCGTATTCAGGCTGGCGGCAGCGCTGCCGTCATACACCTTGTTGCCGGCTACGATGCCGGCCACGCCGCTGATGGTGGCCTTGCCGATATCGGCTGTGCTGCTGGCCGTGCTGCTGGCCAGGTTGTAGTTGCCCGCGTCCGTGCCACCCAGCGCGATGCCGCTGATGCTGACGGTCTTGCCGCTGGCGGCATTCTTGTCGGCAAAGCTGCCGCTGGCGCCCGAGACCGTCAGGCTGTCGCCGCCCACCATGCCGGCAAATGCGGCGCCCGCCGCGTTCAGGCTGGCAGTGGCATTGCCGTCATACACTTTATTTTCAGCAACGATGCCGGTCACGCCATTGATAGTGGCCTTGCTGATGTTGGCAGTCGTGCTGGCCGTGCTGCTGGCCAAAGTATAGTTATCGGCGTCCGTGCCGCCCAAGGTCATGCCGCTGATATTGACCGTCTTGCCGTTGGCGGCATTCTTGTCGACGAAGCTGCCGCTGGCGCCCGACACCGTCAGGCTGTCGCCGCCCACCATGCCCGCAAACGTGGCCCCTGCCGTGTTCAGGCTGGCGGCGGCGCTGCCGTCATACGTCTTGTTGCCGGCCACGATGCCGCCCACGCTGGCGATGGTGGCCTTGCCGATATCGGCTGTGCTGCTGGCCGTGGTGCCGGTCAGGTTGTAGTTGCCCGCGTCCGTGCCGCCCAGAACAATACCGCTGATGCTGACCGTCTTGCCGTTGCCCGCATTCTTGTCGCCGAAGCTGCCGCTGGCGCCCGATACGCTCAGGCTGTCGCCGCCCACCATGCCCGCAAACGTGGCGCCCGCCGTGTTGAGGCTGGCGTTGGCGCTGCCGTCATACGTCTTGTTGCCGGCGACGATGCCGGTCACGGCGCTGATGGTGGCCTTGCTGATATCCCCCGTCAAGCCAACGACAGGCGCGAGCGCATAATTGCCGCCGGCGCTGCCGCCCAGGGCGGCGTCGATCGTCACGGCAATGCCGTTGCCCGCATTCTTGCTCGCATACGTGCCATTCACGGTCGAGCTCACATTGGCCAGGTCGCCGGCCAGCACGCCGCTCAGGGTGCCGCTGATGGAAGCCGTGGTGGTGCCGTCGTACACCTTGCCGCTCACGGCCGCGCCATTCAGGGTGACGGACTTGGGCGTGATCACCAGGCCGCCATCGATATAGCTGATCGCATAGCCGGCCTGCCCGCCCGAAGAGTACAGGCCGCTGGCCGACACGCCATACGTGCCCGCATTCACGGCGCCAGCGGCATTGCCCGCATACACGGGCGTGCCCAGCAGGCTGGCGCCTGCCACCGTGTTCGAGTAGCTGACGCTGTTGCTGCCTCCCGCGTAGGCCACGCCGTCATACACCTTGCTGTCGTAGGAAACGCGCACGGTGATCTGCTTCATGAACGAGCGCAGGAAAGGCGCGCTCTGGCCATCGTAGACCACCCACATCTGCGCCAATTCCCAGCCGGCGCCCGTGTAGTTCGACAGCGTCTTGAGCCCGCTCGTGGTCAGGTCCGTGCCGCCCGCACTCGTTGCCTTGCCGCTGGCCGTGGTATCCCAGTAACTGCCCGTGACGCTGCCCGCGCCCGCGCCGACCAGGCCGCCGCCAGCGCCGCTCACGCTGCCATTCGCATAGCTGGTGGCGACGGTGCCGCTGTTGCTGCCCACCAAGCCGCCCGCGCCACTGCTGCCAGTCACCGCGCCGCTGGCATAGCTATCCTTGAGCGTGCCCGTACTCGTGCCCACCAGGCCGCCAACGTTGTTGGCGCCCGTGACGGCGCTGGTGGCAAAGCTGCCGCTGATCGTGCCCGCATTGCTGCCGGCCAGGGCGCCCGTGTTGTCGCCGCCGCTGATTGCGCCGCCAGACAAGCCCACATTGGCGATCACGCCGCCGCTACCGACGACGCCAAACAAGCCCACGCCCGCCACGCCCGACTTGATAATATTGAGGTTGGAAACAATATGCCCGGTGCCATCGAGGCTGCCCGTGAAAGCCGAACCTGCCGTACCGACCGGGATGAAGCCAGTGCTGCCCCACACGTCGTTGCCGTTCGCGGCCGTGCTTGCCGCGCTAAAGCTGCTGCCCAGCGTGTAGCTGGCTGCCTTGTTCATTGCCATCAATTGCAGCTGGTGCGTGGAATTGATGGTGTTCGACCACTCCGACGCCAGCATGGGGCGCGTACCGGCGCTCGCGCCATTGATGGAACCGTCGCCGCTGACGATCACCCAGTTGTTGCCCGCCGCACCGGCCGTGTTGGTGAAATTGAAACCTGCGAAATTACTGCCTTGCAACATCTGCGCGCTGGTCAGGCCCAGCGCGTTCGAAGTGGCCGCGTTGCCAGTCACGCCGATGGCGGCGATCGCGCCATTCAAGCTCTTGTCGAAATAGGCATTCGTCACCGTGCCGCCGTTGTTATCGCCGACGATCATGCCGACGCTGGCGCCCCCCGCCGTGAGCTTGCCAGAGTAATAGACGTTCGTCATTGTCGATAGGTTGTAGCCGACGACACCACCCACGGTGGAATTGGCAGTCACATTGCCGGTGGCGTAGCTGTTGCGTATCGGGCCATACGACAAGCCGACCAGGCCGCCGATGTTATTGCCAGTGCCTGTCACATTGCCGGTGGCATAGCTGTTATCGACCGTGCCACCCGACTCTATCCGGCCCAGCAGGCCGCCCAGGCCGGATACACCCGTGACATTGCCCGTGGCATAGCTGTTCGTCACCACGCCGGTGGCGTCGTTAATGGCGGCCAGGCCGCCGCCATAGCTGCCGCCAGCACTGCCGACGCTGATGGCGCCCGTGGCGTAGCTGTCGCTGATCGTGCCTCGGTTGAAGACCGCCAGACCGCCGGCGAAATAATTGGCCGAGGTGGTGGCCACGGCGCTGGAACTGCCCTTGATCAAGCCGCCTGCCGCATTCACGCCCACCAGGCCGCCGGCGGCGCCATACGCGCCGGCAACGACGGTGCCGGCGGCGCGGCTGTTGCTGAGCGTGCCGGCATTGGTGCCCACCAGCGCACCCATGTTGATATAGCCGGAACCATGCACGGCGCCGCTGCTGGACACGTTCTCGATGGTGCCGTTGTTGCGCCCCGCCAGCGCGCCGATGTCGGTATACGCGGCGCTGAACACGGCTTGCGAACCCGACATATTGACATTGCTCAAGCTCAGATTGCGCACGCTGCCGGCGGTACCGATGTTGCCGAACATCCCCACAGGCATCTCGGCGCGGTTGATGGTCAAGCCATACAGCTCATGCCCCAGGCCGTCAAACTTGCCCGTGAAGGGCGTCCCGGCGCTGCCGATCGGTACAAATCCCTTGCCAATGTCCCAGCTGGCCGTGGCGCTGGCATCGATATTACTGCCCAGCACATAGTTGCCGGACAAATTGCCCTGCATGCCCTGCACATCGTTGCCGCTCGTGCTGTTGAAAGCGCCCAGGCTGTTGATGACCTGATACACGGTCACGCTGCCGTTACTGCCCAGCTTGGTGCTGAAATTATTGCCCGATGGCAAATCGACTTCCGCCTTGACGTTATAGGTGGACAGATTGCCGGCCGCGAGCGCGCTCTGGCCATATTCGAGGGCCAGGCTGGCCGTGCCCGCGCCGCGCATGGCCTTGTTGATGTTGATATTGTTTTGCGCCGTCAGGGTCAGCTTGTTGGCCGTCCAGTTGATATTGTCGTTGACGTTGATATTGCCTTGCGTGCCGCTGCCGCCCGACACGCTCTGGATCTGCACATTGCCCGACTTCAAGGAGTTGCTCAGGAAGGCGCCCGTCATGTCGCCGCCGGAAACGGCGATATTGAAGTCGGTCGGATCGATCAGCCAGGTGCCGGACAAGCCCTTGGCCGACGCCGTCGTCACCTTCAACGCATCGTCGATCTTCACGTGCGCGGCCGAGGTGTCGATGAAGCCGCCATTGCCGCCCGCAGGCGCGCTGGCGTCCAGGGTGCCGGCCGCGTTCACCGTGCCGCTTTGCATATCGCCCAGCAACTTGATCGTGCCGCCGCGCGTGTCGATGCTGTGCGCCTCGATCACGCCCGTGTTGTTGACGACGGTTTTCAGCAAGTCGCCCGCCGCCTGCGCCGTCAGGACGACGCTGCCGCCATCGGCCTGGATCAAGCCGCCGTTATTCACGAGAGCGCCCACGGCGCCCCGGTCCACCGCCACGTTCAGCAAGCCGTCGCCCGCCACGTCCAGCGTGATGGCGCGGCCCGC
>NZ_JAPUBW010000010.1:0-13628 GCF_030397735.1 Janthinobacterium sp. SUN120
CCCGCGCAGGTAGTGCGCCAGGCGGTTGGCGCGCGCATTGAGCTCGCGGTAAGTCAGCGACTGGTCCTCGAACTTGACGGCTTCCGCTGCGGGGCTGCGCAGCACCTGCTCCTCGAACAGCGCATGCAGTGTCTGGCCGTGTGCGAATTCTTTCGCCGTGCTGTTCCAATCGACCAGCAGTTGCTGCCGCTCGCCTTCGGCCAGCATGCACAGCTCGCGGACCGGCGCCTGCGGATTGGCTATAACCGCCATCAGCAGCGTCTGCAAATGCTCGGCCATCCGCTCCACCGCGGCGCGGTCGAACAAGTCGGTGTTGTATTCGAAGTTACCGCCAAGTCCATCCTCCGCCTCGACCAGCGTTAGCGTCAGGTCGAACTTCGCGACCTGTTGTTCGACGCCCATCGGCCTGAGCGCCAGGCCGGGCAGATCCAGCTTGCCCGCAGGCGTGTTCTGAAGCACCAACATCACCTGGAACAATGGACTATGGCTGGCATTGCGTGCCGGCGCCAGATGCTCCACCACCTGTTCGAACGGCACGTCTTGATGGGCATAGGCATCCAGCGTAGCCGCCTTGACCTGCGCGAGAAGCTCATCGAAGCGCTGCGCCGCATCCACCCGCGTGCGCAGCGCCAGAGTGCTGGCGAAGAAACCGATCAGCGGCTCAAGCTCCGCCCTTTGGCGATTCGCGATCGGCGTGCCGATGCAGATGTCATCCTGGCCGGCATAACGGCTGAGCAGCACATTGAAGGCCGCCGCCAGCGTCATGAACAAGGTGGCCTGCGCCTGCTGGCCAACGCGGTGCAAGCCGCTGGCGATGTGCGGTGGGAACAGCAGCGGTACATTGCCCCCTTCGTGGGTCTGCACCGCCGGACGCGGACGATCCGTCGGCAGCGACAGCAAGGCCGGTGCGCCGTGCAATTGGGTTTTCCAGTAGTCGAGCTGCTTCTGCAGTGCCGTACCAGCCAGCTGCTCGCGCTGCCAATGCGCAAAGTCGGCATACTGCAGCGCCAGTTCCGGCAACTGCGGCGCGGTCCCTTCGACAAACACGCTGTACAAGGCGGCCACTTCGCCGATCAGTACCCCCATCGACCAGCCATCGAAGACGATATGATGGAACGTCAACAGAAACACATGAACGTCCTCGCCCATTGCAATGAGCCGGGCACGCAGCAAGGGGCCGGCTTGCAGGTCGAACGGCGCGCGCGCCTCGTCCCGCACCAGCGCCTCAGCCCGGGCCTGCCGTTCGCCCGGCGGCAGTGCGCTGATATCGACGACCGGAATGGCCAGCCGGAACTCGGGGGCGACCACCTGCACCGGCGCGCCATCGACAAGATCAAAGGTCGTGCGCAGCACTTCATGGCGGCGCACGATCTCGTTGAGCGTGCGCTCGAGCGCGGCGCGGTCCAGTCGCCCCCGGATTTCAAACGCGCCGGGCAGGTTGTAGGCCGCGCCCCCATCGGTGAAGCGGTCGATGAACCAGACCCGCTCCTGTGAATACGAAAGAGGCAGCAAACCCGCGCGGTCGGCCAGCGCAATCGACGTCGGCTGCTGCGGCTCATCCTCCGCCAGCAGCAGAGCAAGGAGTTCCTCTTTCATTGATTCCAGCGAGCGCTCGGTCATACGATGGTGCCTCTCAAAAGATAAGTAAATGAATGTCGTTGTCTGTCCCGGAAGCGCGAATGGGTGGATGTCAGCGGCTCCGGCAGGGATGCTCACCCTCACCTTGCATCCTCGCTTACAGGAACGCAAGGACCGCCTGGCAGAGTCGCCAGGTAGGGCAAAATGGCCTGAGGTCTATCACGCCAGTGGAGTTTGACTGGCTTTCAGACGTTTCTTTTCGGCGAGCAAGGCGGCGATTTCCTCTGGCGACATGGCGTCGATGCTCTTCTGCACGGAGACCTTGGCGGCGGCCATATTCTCCAGCCTTGCGGTTTCGGCCTGCACCCGGGCCGCTTCGATCTGCGCCGCCAGCGCAGCGATGGTGGTCGCCTCAAACAGGCTTCGCAGCGGCAGGTCGACCTGCAAATGCTTGCGCACATGCGACAGCACCTGCGTCGCCATCAGGGAATGGCCGCCCAGGTCAAAGAAGTCGTCATGGACGCCAATCGCTTCCATGCCGAACAGGTTCTGCCAGATGCCGGCCAGCGTCTTCTCGACATCATTGCCGGGTGCCGCATAGGCCACCAGCAGGTCGGAACGAGTGACGCCCTGTCCACCAGCCACCGATTGCGGCTTTTCGGCGTCCAGCGCCGACCGGTTGACATCGGCGATGTGCCCGGCCGTGACCGCAAACGCCAGCGGCGAGACGATCAGCTGGGGCAGTCGGGACGCCAGCAGGACATCGAACACGGCCTTCGCATCGCGTTCGGCAATGCCGTTCGACATCAACGCGGCAAGGCCGGAGCCATCCTCCGTCAGATGCTGCGGCAACCTGGCGCGCGCCATCATCCCGGCATCCTTCCAGATCGTCCAGTTGACCGACAGGACGTTGCCACCCGCTTGCAAGCTGTCGCGATGGGCCAGCGCGTCCAGGAAGGCATCCGCTCCCGCCGCATCGGCCTGGCCGGCGAAAGGCAGCACGGCATTCATCGACGAGCACAGGATGACGAAGTCAAGGCGCGAGAAGTCGAAGATCTTGCTCAGTATCGCCGCGCCAGCCAGTTTCGGCGCCAGTACCTGGCCCGCCTGCCCCCCCGGCGCCAGGCGCAGGGCTGCAGCACCGGCCTGTCCAGCCGCATGGAAAATGCCTTGCAGCTGACCGAATGCCAATATGGCGGCATCGGCCATCCGGTTCATGGCCGCTTCGTCAGCGACGTCGGCTGCAAGGTACAGCACGGCGGCGCCCAGCGCCTCCAGCGCTTGCAACTGGCCGATCTTGCGGCTGCCGGCGTCGTCGTCCGCATGCGCCCGAAGGTAGTCGCCCCACTCCGCCTTGGGCGGCAATGGCTGGCGCCCGGTCAGGGTGAGCGCGGGAGCGGAACGATTTTCGGCCAGATAGCGAGCGAAGGCATAGCCGACTCCGCCCAGCCCGCCCGTGATCAGGTAATGTTGACGGCTGCCGGAGACCGCCGGCAGCGTCCCGTGCACCGCCACTGACACCGGCTCGATGACTCGGCTCCAACGGTAACTGCCGCGCAACGCCACAATGGTTTCGGCTACGTCGCTGGACAACTCCGCCGCCAACAGCGCGCCAAGCCTGGCGCCGATTCCCTCGCCAGGCGTGACGACGATGTCCACGCTGCGGCTGCGGAGGTTCGCACATTCCAGGGCCATAACCTGGCATGGTCCGAGCAGGGTCGCCTTCTCGGGAGCGAGGAACTCGTCGCCGATGACGGCATAAAGCCCATTCGAGAGCACATTGATGGTCAGTGCGGCGTCGATGCCAAGCCGGCCGATCGCATGCGCGAGGAAGCGCATGCTGTAGAAGCCATCGTGCTGGTCGATGGCGCTGCCGCTTTGCGGCGGCGTCAGGCTCCAGCAATGGGTGATCCTGGCGGGCATGCCATGCCGTTCCATGCACAGTGACAGCAGGCGTTCGTAGTGAGCGGGTTGGGCGGCGTCGATCTCAATCCGTTCTGCGCTCACGGCGGCGAAATCGCCGCCCTGCGTGACGACGATGACCTGTTCGCCCCCGGCCCGGATCGCATCGATAACGGACTGGCTCAAGCCGTGGCGATCAGCCAGCACCAGATGCACCGTGGATGCAGCGGCAGCGCCGGGCACAGGGCCAGGCAAACGCTTCCAGGTCGGCGCGTAAAACCACTGCCCGACATCGGCGCGGCGGGTCCGGTCCGGGTGGGCCGCCGGCAGATCCACCGGCACGGGATCGTTGATCCAGTGCCGCTTGCGCGCGAAGGGATAGGTCGGCAGCGGAATGCGGCGACGGCGTTCCCGGCCACGGAAACGGTTCCAGTCGATTGCGACGCCATGCGTCCACAGCCAGCCAGCAGCACGCATCAGGGTGATGGCCGATGAGGTAGCCGACTTGGCGTCGGGCAGCGCACCGACCGCACGCACCTGAACACCCGCCTGGGCGTGCTGCCTGACCAGACTGGCCAGCGAGCGGCCCGGACCGATTTCGACAAACAGCGGCGCATGGCGCTGCATGAGCGTGCGCACGCCATCGGAAAAGCGTACTGCCTGGCGCAAATGCGCACACCAATAGGCGGGGCTGGTGGCCTGCTCGGCCGTGATCCAGCCGCCGCTTACATTGGAGACATAGGGAATGCGCGGCACATTCAGCTTGACGCGAGAGACCGCGGCCGCGAATTCATCGAGGATGGGGTCCATCATGCCCGAATGGAAGGCATGCGAAGTATGCAGGGGCTGAAATTCGATGCTCTGTGCACGCAGCACGCGCTCCAGCGCTTCGATGGCTTCGGCGCTGCCGGACACGCTGCAGATGGCCGGCGCGTTCACCGCGGCGATCCACAGGTCGCTGCCCATCATCGGTTGCAAGGCCGGCTCCGAGGCGTGTACCGCCAGCATCCGGCCGGCCGGCAATCCGGCGATCAGCTTGCCGCGCTGGGCCAGCAGCGCAAGCGCGTCCGGCAACGAGAAAACCCCGGCAAGACAGGCCGCCACGTATTCCCCAACACTGTGGCCCGCCATCGCGTCGGGCGATATGCCCCAATGCGCGAGCTGACGCACCAGCGCATATCCCACGGCGAACAAGGCCGGTTGCGCGATCTGGGTCTGGCGCAGCAGATCCTGGGCATGCCCGCCTTGCTCACCATCGGCGAACAGCACCGCGCGCAGGTCCAAGCCCAGCGCCGGCAGCAGGAGCTCAGCGCAACGGTCGATCTCGGTCCGAAACACTTCCTCGGTCTGGTACAAGTCCTTCCCCATGCCGGCATACTGAGCGCCCTGGCCCGGGAATATGAAGACGACGGAGTTGCCCTTGCCTTCCGCGACGGGCGCCGGTGCGGCCGTTTCCGTCTCCAGCTGTTCGATCGCATTGGCGACACTGCTGCACACCAACGCGCGGCGATAGCCGAAGGCGGTTCGTCCGACCTGCGTCGTATAGGCCGCGTCGGCCAGGCTGGTTTGCGGATGGTCGGCGAGGAAGCGCTGCAGATTGGCGCCCGCCGCTGCAAGCGCTTCCGGCGTCCTGGCCGACAGCAGCAGCACCTGGTCTGGCCGCGCCGACGGTTCCGTCGTCACGCGCGGCGGCTCCTCGACGATCACATGTGCGTTGGTGCCGCCGATACCGAAGGAACTGACCCCGGCCCGCATCGGCGTGTCCGTGGCGGCCAGCTGTTGCAGCGATGCGTTCACATAGAACGGGCTGTTGGCGAAGTCGATATGCGGATTTGCCTTGGTAAAGTGCAGGCTGGGCGCGATCTCGCGGTCCCTCACCGTCAAAACGGCTTTGATCAGCCCTGTCACACCGGCCGCCGTGTCGAGATGCCCCATATTGGTTTTCAGCGAGCCGATGGCGCAGAACTGCTTCTTGTCGGTCGACGTGCCAAACGCCTGCTGGAGTGCTCGCATCTCGATCGGATCGCCAAGTATGGTACCGGTGCCGTGCGCCTCCACATAGGAAATTGATTCCGGGTGTACGTCGGCCACGGCCATGGCCTCGGTAATCACTGCCGCCTGCCCGTTCACGCTGGGCGCCGTGAATCCCACCTTGTCGGCTGCATCGTTATTGATCGCCGAGCCGCGAATGACCGCGTGGATCGTATCGCCGTCCTCCAGGGCCTTGCTCAAGGATTTCAGTAGGACGGCGGCCACGCCATTGCCCGGCGCGGTGCCGGCCGCCTTTTCGTCGAAGGTCCGGCAGCTTCCATCGGGCGACATGATATCCCCCGGCTGGTACATATAGCCTTCCAGGCGCGTCTGCAGGCTCGCGCCGCCCGCCAGCGCCATGTCGCTTTCTCCGCTCAGTATGCTCTGGCAGGCCAGATGCACGGCCACGAGCGAAGTCGAACAGGCCGTCTGCACCGCCACCGCCGGACCGCGCAGGCCAAGATGGTAGGCCACGCGGCTGCACAGATAATCCTTCTCGTTGCCAATCTGGATTTGCTTCACGGAGACGGACTCCGCAAACTTGGCGTTTCCGTAGATCTTGTGGAGGAAGTAGGCGCTGTTCGAGGCGCCGGCAAACACGCCGATCGCGCCAGGGTAGGCCCCGGGCGCATAACCCGCATGCTCAAGCGCCTCCCATGCCACCTCCATGAACAGGCGCTGCTGCGGATCGGCCACTTCGGCATCCTTGGGCGTGAAGCCGAAGAACTCCGCATCAAAGCGGTCGAAGTCGGGCACAACGGTGCCGCGCTTGACGTAGTTCTTGTCCTCAAACACGCTGGCGGACACGCCCGCCGCAAGCAATTCCTCGTCACTGAAAGTACGAACGTTCTCGATACCGTTCTTGAGGTTATACCAGAACTCATCAACGTTTTTAGCGTCCGGGAATCGCCCTGCCATCCCGATCACAGCTACCGAATATGCATCATTGTTGAATTCCGACGAACTAATTGAAGTCATAGGTTTCTCAAGAATCATTGTTATTTGGAGCGGGCTGCAGAGCGCCTCTGCATGGCTTGGCGGCGATGCTGCCCCCGCTCCAGGCTTTCCGCATCGGCCGCCGCTGCCGAGGGCGAACTGTCCAAGGCCCCTGCCAGTTTTTCGATGGTAGGATATCTGAACAAATCGACCACGGAAAGGCTTTTCTGAAAATATTGCATGATTAGCACGTGCAGTCTGATGATGAGCAGCGAGTGCCCGCCCAGGTCGAAGAAATTGTCATGGATGCCGACCCGCTCGACGTTCAACAATTCACGCCAGAGCGCCACCAGCCGCTCTTCAGTATCGGTCTGCGCCGCGACATATTCGGCGCGCAGCAGGCCCCCGTCCGGCGCCGGCAAGGCCTTCCGGTTAATCTTGCCGTTGGCCGTCAGTGGCAGCTGATCGAGCACCATCCAGGCCGACGGCACCATGTGCTCGGGCAGAGCGCCGGCAAGGTAATCCTTCAACTGCGGTAGCAGTTGTCCGGCGTCCGCGCTGCCCTTGTGCGTGGTCAGGTAGGCGACCAGGCGCTGGTCGCCCGGACTGTCCTCGCGCGCCACCACCACTGCCTCGCGCACCGCCGCGTGCCGCGCCAGCCAGGTTTCGATTTCCCCCAGCTCGATGCGGAAGCCGCGCAGCTTCACCTGCTGGTCGATGCGGCCCAGGTATTCGATCCTGCCGTCCGGCAGATAGCACGCCAGGTCGCCGGTCTTGTACATGCGCGACATGTGCGCATCGGGCGCACCGAAGGGATTGGGCACGAAGCGCCCGGCCGTCAGCTCGTCCCGGTTTACGTAGCCGCGCGCCACGCCGGCGCCGGCGATATGCACCTCGCCGGCAACCCCGACGGGCACCGGGCGCGATTGCCCGTCGAGCAGGTAGATCTGCGTGTTGGCGATCGGCCGCCCGATCGGGATGCCGTGCTCCAGGTCCGTAATCGCGCACAGCGCCGACCAGATCGTCGTCTCCGTCGGGCCGTACATATTCCACACCACCGGCACGCGCCGCAGCAGTTCTTCCGCCAGCGCCGCCGACAGCGCCTCGCCGCCGCACAGCAACTTGAACGGCTTGAGCGGCTGGCCCTCGTACTGCCAGCCCTGTTCGACCAGCATGCGCCAGGTCGACGGCGTGGCCTGCATCATCGTCACGCCATGCCGGGCGATATGCCGGGCCAGTTGGGCCGGATCGGCTGCCACCTGGCGCGGCGCAATCACCGTCGCCGCGCCCACGCTCAGCGGCAGGAACAGCTCAAGGCCGGCAATATCGAAGGACAGTGGCGTCACCGCCAGCAGCACATCGTCAGCCACTATCCCCGGCTGCCCGCGCATCGCGTGCAGGAAGCTGTTCACGTTGCCATGGGTGACTCCGACGCCTTTCGGCTGACCGGTCGAACCCGAGGTGTAGATCACATACGCCAGTTGGTCCGCCGTGGCGCCGCCATCGGGCGCCAGGCCGGAGCCGACTGCGGCCTCCCAGCCGCCGTCCAGGCAAACGGTCACTACGTCGGCCGAAAGCAGCCCCAGCAGCGACTGCTGGGTCAGCAGCAGCGCGGGCCTGGCGTCCTCCAGCATGTAGGCCAGCCGCTCCTTCGGATAGCCGGGATCGAGCGGCACGTAGGCGCCGCCAGCCTTCAGGATGCCGAGCAGGCCGACCAGCATGTCCAGGTCGCGCTCGACGCAAATCGCCACCAGGCTTTCCCTGCCCACCCCCTGGCCGCGCAGGTAGTGCGCCAGGTGCTCCGAACGCTCGTCCAGTTCGCGGTAGCTCAATTGCCGGTCCTCGCACAGCACGGCCACCTGCTCCGGCGTGCGCGCGGCCTGCTGCCGAAACAGGCCGTGCAGGGTCTGGTCCTGCGCATAGGCTTGCGCAGTGTCGTTCCATTCCACCAGCAGCTGCTCGCGCTCCTGCGGCGGCAACACCTCGACGGCCGCTACCGGCGTGTGCGGCGCCTGCTCCAGCGCCTGCACCAGATTTTCCAGCGCCGTTTGCATATAGGCGCAAATGCGGCCCGGCTCGGCCTGCACACTGAGCTGCGCGGTCAGATCAAAGCCATCGCCCCAGTCATCTACCGCAAGGCTGAGCGGATAATTGGTGCGCTCTTCTGAGCGCAGCACCTCGGTTCCGCTCCATTCCGCATGCGCGGCGTCCTGGCTGACGGTGTTGTGCCGGTAATTCAGCAGGGCAGTGAATAGCGGTGCCGACGGTTCGACGGCGCTGCAGCGCTGCGCCAATGTCAGCGAGGCATGCTCGTGATGCATCAGCTCGGATAGCAGCGCCTGCGTCTTGCGCACGCTCTGCTCGACGCCATCCTGTCCGACACTGACGCGCACCGGTAAGGCATTGACAAAGATGCCGGGCACGCGCGCCATCGCTGCGCCACCGCGCATTCGGCCGAATAGCATGGTGCCGAACACCACGTCCTGCCGTCCGCTCAAACGGGCCAGGACCTGCGCCCAGGCTACGTGCATCAGGCTGGCCGGGCTGACGCCCAGCTTGCGCGTCTGCCGGCGAATCCGGCTGGCCAGATCCGCATCGAGCGCCTGTTTGGCCTCTGCCGTCGCGGCCCAGTCGGATTGAACATTGACCAGCCCTAAAGGCGCGGTCGGCTCGTCGATATCCGACAGCATGCGGCGGAAGAAGGCCTCGTGCTCCTGCTGGCTCACGCCAAGCCGGGCTTCGGCGACGAAATCGCGGAACGGTACCGGCCTGTCCAGCGCAGCCTCGCCCTTGCCAAGAATGGTGTCCACTTCGGTAGCGATGATCTCCAGCGTCACGTGGTCGGCGATCAGATGATGCAGCATGAGGCGCAACAGCCATCGGCCGTTGGCTCCATCATGGGCGGCAAAGCCGCGCATCAGCGGCGCCTGGCGCACATCGACGCGGAAGTGCCCCGGATTGTAGCGGGCCTCCAACTGGGCGGCGATGTCCCCGTCCCCGGCGTCGAAGTTGACCATCTGCATCGTCGCGGGCACCTGGCGCCACACCACCTGTACCGGCTCCCTCAATCCTTCCCACGCGATTGCCGTGCGCAGGATGTCATGGCGCGCCACCACCTTCTGCAGTGCCTGCGCAAACGCATCGAGCCTGGCGCGATCGTCGAACGCCAGCAGTGTCGGCGTCAGGTACACATCGCCTTGCTGCTGCAGGATGTGGTGGAACAGTATCCCCTGCTGCAGCGGTGCCAGAGGATAGATATCCTGCACATTGGCTGCACCGCCCGTGACCGTGGCAACGACGCGGTCGATCTCATCCTGACTCAGCTCGACCAGCGGCAGCATCGCCGGCGTGATGACCTGGCTCTCGGGCGGAATCAAGTTGGGCGGTATGACAACGGCGCGCTCGCGCTGTCCCAGCGCTTCGATCACGCCGGCAATCGTCGGCGCACTGAACAACGCACGCACGCTCGTTTCCACGCCGACCTGGTGCATCCGTTCGACCAGGCCAATCGCCAACAGTGAGTGGCCACCCAGTTCAAAGAAGTTGTCCTGGCGGCCTACGCGCTTGACGCCCAGCACCTCCTGCCAGATGCGCGCCAGCGCTTCTTCCACTTCGCCTTGCGGCGCTTCATATACCCTGGTCGCCAACGCGGACTGGCCCTGCGCAGACAGCGCATTGCGATCGAGCTTGCCGTTCGGCGTGAGCGGGAATCGCTCCAGCACCACGAAGGCGCTCGGCACCATGTATTCCGGCAGACCGGCCAGCAGGTGCTCGCGCAGCGCGGCGGCGGAAGCGTCCCACCCCTCCGCCAGTGTCAGATAAGCCACCAGGCGCTTGTCGCCCGTGGCGTCGTCACGGGCGATCACCACTGCCTCCTTCACGCCTACGCACTGCGCCAGACGGGCTTCGATCTCGCCCAGCTCGATGCGGAAGCCGCGCAGCTTGACCTGGAAGTCACTCCTGCCCAGGTACTCGATATTGCCGTCGGCCAGCCAACGGCCCAGATCGCCCGACTGGTACAGGCGCGCGCCGGCACGGCCGTTAAACGGATCGTCGATGAACCGTTCCGCCGTCAATTCCGGCAGGTTCAGGTAGCCGCGCGCCACGCCCACGCCGCCAATGTAGATCTCGCCCGGCACGCCAAGCGGCACTGGCTGCAGGTGCCGGTCCAGGATATAGACCTGGGTGTTGGCAATCGGACGGCCAATCGTGATCGCTTGGCCTGGCCGCAGTTCGGCCGTGCTGGCACAAACAGTATTTTCAGTCGGTCCGTAGGCATTGAATACCCGGCATACCGACAGCCACGGCGCCACAACCTGCGCACCGCAGGCTTCACCGGCCAGCACCAGAGCTTCCAACGCATAGCCCGCGCCGCTGTCCAGATGCGGCAACAGCGCCGGCGGCAGGGTCGCATGCGTGATGCCGTGCTCGCGCAGGAAGGTCTGGATCGCGGCCGGATTGTGTCGCTGTTCCTCGCTACAGACGTAGAAGGCCGCGCCGCGCAGCAGCGCCATGAGCCATTCGGACGTCGCCGCGTCGAAGCTCAGCGATGCCAGGCCGAGCACGCGGCTATCGTCGGCCACGCCGAACATGGCCTGCTGGCTGACCGCCAGGTTACAGGCGCCGCGATGCGCGATCTGCACGCCCTTTGGCTGCCCGGTCGAGCCGGAAGTATAGATCACGTAGGCCAGATGGGCAGGCTGCACCGCTGTGCGCGGATTGTCGCGGCGATAGCCGGACAGCGCCTGCCAGCCGCTGTCCAGGCTGACCACCTTGGCACCGTCGAGCGGCAGATTGGCCTGCAGTTGCGGCTGGGTCAGCACCACCGGAGGCCGGGAGTCGCCCAGCATATAGGCCAGCCGCTCGCGCGGATAGACCGGGTCCAGCGGTACATAGGCGCCTCCGGCCTTGAGGATGGCCAGCACGCCAACCACCATCTCGATGCCGCGCTCGACGCACAGTCCCACCAGCGTGTCGGCCGTCACGCCCTGTTCCAGCAGGCAGTGCGCCAGCTGGTTGGCGCGCTCGTTCAGTTCGCGGTAGGTCAGCGAACGGTCTTCGCACACCAGCGCCACCTTATCGGGCGTGCGTTCGGCCTGTTCCTCGAACAGCTGGTGGATGCACTGCTCATGCGGGTAGGCCGCTTCGGTCGCGTTGAGTTCATGCAGCAGGTAGTGCCGCTCATCGTCGCCCAGCAGCGGCAGGTCGTAGACCGGCGTCTGCGGCGCCGCCGCAATACCCTGCAGCAGCCGGTGGTAATGCGCGGCCAGCCTGGCGACCGTGGCCGCGTCGAACAGATCGACGTTGTAGTCGATCGACAGCGACAGGCCGTTCTCGTCTTCGCTGGCATGGAAGGTCAATTCGTACTTGGCCGCCACGTCCTGCCCGGACACCAGGCTGAATTGCGCGTCGTCCAGACTGACCGCCGCCACCGTACTCGCCTCGTCCATGCCCATGCTGAACATGATCTGGAACAGCGGGCTGTATTGCGTGCTGCGCTGGGGATTGATGCGCTCGACCAGATACTCGAACGGTACGTCCTGCCGGCTTTGCGCGTCGAGGTTGACCGCCTTGACCTGCTCCAGGTACTGGTCGAAGCGCGGGTTGCCCGACACGTCGGTGCGCAGCACCAGTGTGTTGACGAAGAAGCCGATGAGCTCTTCCAGCTCCTTCTGCAGCCGGTTGGCCACCGGCGTGCCGATCACGATGTCGCTGCTGTTGCCGTGCCGCGCCAGCAGCACGCTTAGCGCGGCGTGCAGCACCATGAACAGCGTGGCCTGCTGGTCCCGTGCGACCTTCTTCAAACCTTGGCACGTGGCAGTATCCATCGTGAAGCGGTGCTGCGCGCCACGGAAGCTTTGGTGCGCCGGGCGTGCCCGGTCCAGCGGCAGGCCGTGCACCGGTGGCAGGCTAGCCAACTGCTGGCTCCAGTATCCAAGCTGATCTTCCAACACCGGGCCGGCCAGCCACTCGCGCTGCCATTGCGCATAGTCGGCATACCGGATTGCCAGCGGGCCGTGGGGGTTGGCAGCACCGCTACGCAGCGCCTGGTACTGGTCCAGGAACTCCCTAACCAGCAGGCCCATCGACCAGCCGTCCGAGGCAATGTGGTGCATATTAAACAGCAGCACGCCCGCCTCCTCGCCCAGGCGGACGAAGCTGGCGCGCAGCATCACGTCGCGCACCAGATTGAACGGCGTTTCGGCATCGGCCAGCGCCAACTGCCGCGCGGCCAGTTCCCGCGCGCCGGGATCGAGCGACGTCAGGTCTCTTATTTTGATGCCAAACTCCACCTGCTCCCGGATCACTTGCCACAGCTGCTCGCCTTCACTGGCGAAGACGGTGCGCAGCGGCTCATGCCGTTCAATGATGCGCCGGAACGCCTGCTCGGCGACGGCGACGTCAAAGCGGCCCGTCACGCGCAGGGCGGACGGCATGTTGTAGTGCGAGCTGCCGCCGTCAAGCCGGTCCAGGAACCACAGGCGCTGCTGCGCGAACGACAGGGGAATAGATTCGCTGCCGCGCGCCTGCGCCGTCACCTGCGGGCGCGTGAACGCGCCTGTGCCGCAGTCAATGGCTGCCGCCAGCGCCGCCAACGAACCGTTGGCGAACAAGTCCTTGATTCCCAGCTCGACACCGAGCACGTGGCGCACTTCCGCCAACAGACGTACCGCCAGCAGCGAATGACCGCCCAGCGCGAAGAAGTTCGCTGTCGCGCCAATCTTGCCGACCTCCTGGTTCAGCAGGCCCGCCCAGATCGCGGAGAGCTCTATTTCGGTCTCGGTCTGTGGCGCTACGTACTGCTGCTGCGACAGGCTTGCATCCGGTACAGGCAGCGCCTTGCGGTCGACCTTGCCGTTCGGGTTCAGCGGCAGCGTATCGAGCGTCACCCACACGGATGGCACCATGTAGGCCGGCAGACTGGCCTGCAGGGCAAGCTGGAGCGCTGCGCTGTCAATGTCGATGTCGTTCCTGACCACATAGCCCACCAGGCGCTGGTCGCCCGGCTGGTCTTCGCGCGCCAGCACCACCGCGTCGCGCACCTGCGGCAGCGCGCGCAGCGCCGCCTCGATCTCGCCCAGTTCGATCCTCAGCCCGCGCAGCTTGACCTGATGGTCCAGCCGGCCCAGGTAGTCGATGTTGCCGTCGGCCAGGAAGCGCGCCAGGTCGCCCGTCTTGTA
>NZ_JAPUBW010000011.1:0-9114 GCF_030397735.1 Janthinobacterium sp. SUN120
ATAGGCGCCACCGGCCTTCAGGATGCCCAGCAAGCCCACCACCATCTCGACGCTGCGCTCGACGCAGACACCCACCAGGCTGTCGGCGCCCACACCCTGCCCGCGCAGGTAGTGCGCCAGGCGATTGGCGCGCGCATTGAGCTCGCGGTAAGTCAGCGACTGGCCTGCAAACTTGACAGCCTCCGTTTCAGGGCAGTGCAGCGCCTGTTGCTCGAACAGGCCATGCAAGGTCTGCGCGTGCTCATGCGCGTGCGCGTGCGCGGTACTGTTCCATTCCACCAACAACTGCTGCCGCTCGCCTCCTGCCAGCATGTCCAGCTCACGCAGCGGCGCCCGCGGATTGGCCACCAGCGCCGCCAGCAAGCGGCCGAAATGCGCGGCCATCCGTTCCGCCGTGGCGCGGTCGAACAGGTCGGTGTTGTATTCGACGTGCCCCCTCAATCCATCCTCCGCCTCGACCAGCGTCAGCGTCAGATCGAGCGGCGACACATTGTGCTCGATGTCCATCGGCCTGAGCGCCAGCCCGGGCAGCTCAAGCTTGCCCATCGGCGCGTTCTGAAGCACGAACATCACCTGTACCAGCGGGCTGTGGCTGGTATTGCGTTCCGGCGCCAGATGCTCCACTACCTGCTCGAACGGCAGGTCCTGGTGCGTATAGGCGCCCAGCGTGGCCGCCTTGACCTGCGCGAGCAATTCATCAAAACACTGCGCGGCATCCACCCGCGTGCGCAGCGCCAGCGTGTTGGCAAAGAAGCCGACCAGCGGTTCCAGCTCCGCCCTTTGGCGATTCGCGATCGGCGTGCCGATGCAGATGTCATCCTGGCCGGCATAACGGCTGAGCAGCACATTGAACGCAGCCGCCAGCGCCATGAACAAAGTGGCTTGCGCCTGCTGGCTGATACGGTGCAAGCCTTTGGCGACGTGCGCCGGGATCACCACGGGCACCATGCCGCCTTCGTGGGTCTGCACCGCCGGACGCGGACGATCCGTCGGCAGTGACAGCAAGGCCGGTGCACCCTGCAACTGGGTTTTCCAGTAGTCGAGCTGCTGTTGCAACACCTCGCCAGCCAGCCGCTGGCGCTGCCAATGCGCAAAATCGGCATACTGCAGCGCCAGTTCGGGCAGCAACGGTACGGTCCCCTCAACGAACGCGCTGTATAAAGCCGCCACCTCTCCCACCAGCACCCCCATCGACCAGGCATCGAAGACGATATGATGAAACGTCAGCAGGAAAACGTAGGCGTCTTCGCCCAGTACAATCAGCCGGGCACGCAGCAAGGGGCCGGTTTGCAGGTCGAACGGTGCCTGCGCCTCCTCCTGCGCCAGCCATTTCGCCCTAGCCTGACGTTCGTCCGGCGGCAGCCCACTAATATCGGTGACCGGCATCGCCAGCCGCAGCTCAGGCGCGATCACCTGCACCGGCGCGCCATCGGCCATATCGAAAATCGTGCGCAGCACCTCGTGGCGGCGCACGATCTCGTTCAGCGTGCGTTCGAGCGCGGCGCGGTCCAGCCGCCCCTGGACTTCGAATGCCCGCGGAATATTGTAGGCCGCCCCGCCGCCCGTAAAACGGTCGATAAACCAGACCCGCTGCTGTGAATACGACAGCGACAGCAATCCCCTGCGATCGGCCAGCGCAATCGATTCCGGCGGAGGTGCATCGTCTTCCTCCTGCAGCAGCAAGGCAAGGAGTTCTTCTTTCATCGATTCAAGCGAGCGAGTTGAAGTCATAGGTTTCTCAAGAATCATTGTTATTTGGAGCGGGCGGCAGAGCGCCTCTGCATGGCCTGGCGGCGATGCTGGCCCCGCTCCAGACTTTCCGCATCGGCCGCCGCTGCCGAGGGCGAACTATCCAAGGCCCCTGCCAATTTTTCGATGGTAGGATATCTGAACAAATCGACCACAGAAAGGCTTTTCTGAAAATATTGCATGATTAGCACGTGCAGTCTGATGATGAGCAGCGAGTGCCCGCCCAGGTCGAAGAAATTGTCATGGATGCCGACCCGCTCGACATTCAACAATTCACGCCAGAGCGCCACCAGCCGCTCTTCAGTATCGGTCTGCGCCGCGACATATTCGGCGCGCAGCAGGCCCCCGTCCGGCGCCGGCAAAGCCTTCCGGTTAATCTTGCCGTTGGCCGTCAGTGGCAGCTGATCGAGCACCATCCAGGCCGACGGCACCATGTGTTCGGGCAGAGCGCCGGCAAGGTAATCCTTCAACTGCGGTAGCAGTTGTCCGGCGTCCGCGCTGCCCTCGTGCGTGGTCAGGTAGGCGACCAGGCGCTGGTCGCCCGGACTGTCCTCGCGCGCCACCACCACTGCCTCGCGCACCGCCGCGTGCCGCGCCAGCCAGGTTTCGATTTCCCCCAGCTCGATGCGGAAGCCGCGCAGCTTCACCTGCTGGTCGATGCGGCCCAGGTATTCGATCCTGCCGTCCGGCAGATAGCACGCCAGGTCGCCGGTCTTGTACATGCGCGACATGTGCGCATCGGGCGCACCGAAGGGATTGGGCACGAAGCGCTCGGCCGTCAGCTCGTCCCGGTTTACGTAGCCGCGCGCCACGCCGGCGCCGGCGATATGCACCTCACCGGCAACCCCGACGGGCACCGGGCGCGATTGCTCGTCGAGCAGGTAGATCTGCGTGTTGGCGATCGGCCGCCCGATCGGGATGCCGTGCTCCAGGTCCGTAATCGCGCACAGCGCCGACCAGATCGTCGTCTCCGTCGGACCGTACATATTCCACACCACCGGCACGCGCCGCAGCAGTTCTTCCGCCAGCGCCGCCGACAGCGCCTCGCCGCCGCACAGCAACTTGAACGGCTTGAGCGGCTGGCCCTCGTACTGCCAGCCCTGTTCGACCAGCATGCGCCAGGTCGACGGCGTGGCCTGCATCATCGTCACGCCATGCCGGGCGATATGCCGGGCCAGTTGGGCCGGATCGGCTGCCATCTGGCGCGGCGCAATCACCGTCGCCGCGCCCACGCTCAGCGGCAGGAACAGCTCAAGGCCGGCAATATCGAAGGACAGCGGCGTCACCGCCAGCAGCACATCGTCAGCCACTATCCCCGGCTGCCCGCGCATCGCGTGCAGGAAGCTGTTCACGTTGCCATGGGTGACTCCGACGCCTTTCGGCTGACCGGTCGAACCCGAGGTGTAGATCACATACGCCAGTTGGTCCGCCGTGGCGCCGCCATCGGGCGCCAGGCCGGAGCCGACTGCGGCTTCCCAGCCGCCGTCCAGGCAAACGGTCACTACGTCGGCCGAAAGCAGCCCCAGCAGCGACTGCTGGGTCAGCAGCAGCGCGGGCCTGGCGTCCTCCAGCATGTAGGCCAGCCGCTCCTTCGGATAGCCGGGATCGAGCGGCACGTAGGCGCCGCCAGCCTTCAGGATGCCGAGCAGGCCGACCAGCATGTCCAGGTCGCGCTCGACGCAAATCGCCACCAGGCTTTCCCTGCCCACCCCCTGGCCGCGCAGGTAGTGCGCCAGGCGCTCCGAACGCTCGTCCAGTTCGCGGTAGCTCAATTGCCGGTCCTCGCACAGCACGGCCACCCGCTCCGGCGTGCGCGCGGCCTGCTGCCGAAACAGGCCGTGCAGGGTCTGGTCCTGCGCATAGGCTTGCGCAGTGTCGTTCCATCCCACCAGCAGCTGCTCGCGCTCCTGCGGCGGCAACACCTCGACGGCCGCTACCGGCGTGTGCGGCGCCTGCTCCAGCGCCTGCACCAGATTTTCCAGCGCCGTTTGCATATAGGCGCAAATGCGGCCCGGCTCGGCCTGCACACTGAGCTGCGCGGTCAACATGAAGTCGTCGCCGAAGTCGTCCACCGACAGCGTCACCGGATAATTGTTGCGTTCCTCTGTGCTCAGGATCTGGGTGCCGCGCCATGCCGCATCGCCGCCGCCCGTCTGGCCGGGGGCCGTATGCCGATAATTCAACAGCGACGTAAACAGCGGCGAAGGCGCCTCGACGCTGCTGCAGCGCTGCGCCAGCGCCAGCGGCGCGTGCTCATGGTGCACCAGCCGGGTCAGCAACTCGTGGGTGCGCCGCAAGCTCTGCGCCACCTCCTGCTGCCCCACCGCCAGGCGGATCGGCAGCGTGTTGATGAACACACCAGGAACCTGGGCTACCTTCTCCCCGCCGCGCATGCGGCCGAACAGCACCGTGCCGAACACCACGTCGCGGCGGCCGGTCAGGCGCGAGAGCACCTGTGCCCACGCCAGATGGATCAGACTGGCGGCACTCACCTGCAGCCGGCTCGCTTCACGACGCAGCTTACCAGCCAGCTCGGCGCCGATGATCTGGGTCGCCTCGCGCACGTCCCTGCCATTCCCCTGCACATCGGCCAGGCCGAAGGGGGTGGTCGGTTCGTCGATATCAGCCAGCATCTCGCGGAAGAAGGCTTCATGTTCGTTGCGGCTGACGCCAAGGCGCGCCTGCGCCACGAACTGGCGGAATGGCACCGGCGACGACAACGGCGATGCCTCGTTCGCGAGGATGGTCCGGATTTCGCCGATGATGATTTCCAGCGTCGCATGGTCGGAGACAAGGTGGTGCTGGATGATTTTCAACAGCCACCGCCCGTTCACGGGGTCGTGGGCCGCGAAGGCATGCGTCAACGGCGCCTGCCGCACGTCGATGCGGTAATGCGCCGGATCGTAGCGTGCGTCCATCTGTGCGGCGATATCGCCATCCAGGGGGGCGAAGCTGACGTCGACGATCAGCGCCGGCGCATCGCGCCATACCACCTGCACAGGCTCCCTCAGGCCCTCCCATACCACGCTGGTACGCAGTACATCATGCCGTGCAATGACCTGCTGCAGCGCCGCAACGAAGGCATCGAGCGTGGCGCGCCCATCGAAGGCCAGCAGCATCGGCAGCAGGTACACATCACCCTGCTGCTGCAGCAGGTGGTGGAACAAAATTCCTTCCTGCAGCGGACCGAGCGGATAGATATCCTGGACATTAGCCGCGCCTCCCGGCACTGCCATGACGATGCCATCGATTTCCTGCTGGCTTAGCTCGACCAGCGGCAACAGCTCCGGCCCGATAGCCTGGCAGCCGGCGGGAATCAGGTTGGGCAGCACCTCGACGTTATGCTCGCGGCGCCCCAGCGTGTCCACCACATCGGCAATGGTCGGCATGCTGAACAGCGCCCGTACCGTTGTGACCAGACCGGCTTCGTGCATCCGGTCGATTAGGCCGATCGCCAGCAGCGAGTGCCCTCCAAGCTCGAAGAAATTGTCGTGTATGCCAACTCGCTCGACCTGGAGCATATCGGCCCAGATCTCCGCCATCGTACGCTCCGCGTCATTGCGCGGCGCCACATAGGCCGGCTGCCACAGTCCGGCGTCCGGCGCCGGCAGGGCTTTGGCGTCGACCTTGCCGTTCGGCGTCAGCGGCAGCGCGGCGAGCACCACCCAGGCCGATGGCACCATGTATTCGGGCATGAGCTGCTTCAGATAAGCTTTCAGTTCGGCCGCCAGCGACTGGTCCGGTTCTGCGCCGTCCTTCGGCGTCAAATAGGCGACCAGACGCTTCTCGCCGCTGTTGCTGTCGCGCGCCACCACCGCCGCGATGCCGACGGCTTCATGCTCCGCTAACTGGCTCTCGATCTCGCCCAGCTCGATGCGGAAGCCGCGGATCTTGACCTGGCCGTCCGCGCGTCCCAGGAACTCTAGGTTGCCATCGGCAAGGTAGCGCACCAGGTCGCCCGTCTTGTACAGCCGGCTGCTGCTCTGGCGTCGATGGGCATCATGAAAGGGATTGACCACGAACCGTTCCGCCGTCAAGTCCGGGCGATGCAGGTAGCCGCGCGCCAGTCCCACGCCACCGACATACAGTTCGCCCGGCGCGCCGGCCGGCACCAGACTCATTGCCGGCCCCAGCACATACAGACTGTAGTTTTCAATCGGCTTGCCGATATTGCTCACGCCCTCGACCAGTTGGACCACGGTCGTGTCGACCGTGCATTCGGTCGGGCCGTAGACGTTATGCAGGACAATGCGGACATTGTCGGCACGCTTGTACCATTCCGAAATCATCGCCCGGTTGACCTGTTCGCCGCCAATATTGATCTGGCGTATGCACGGCGGCGGCGCCGCGCGGCTGTCCTTGGCCAGTTCGTGCCAGTAGGCCGTCGGCAGGCACAGGATGTTGATATCGAGCGCGGCGCAGCGCTCCCAGAACTGCTCGGGCGACTGCGGCCAGCTGTCCGTACGCAGCACCAGCCGCGAGCCATTGCACAGCGCGCCGAAGATGTCGGCAATCGACAGATCGAAATTAATCGTGGAGAACTGCAGCATGCTCTCCGCGCCGGTCAGGTCAAGCCGTCGGCGGATCGACCAGGCCAGGTTCACCAAACTCGCATGCTCGATCATGACCCCTTTGGGATTGCCAGTCGAGCCGGAAGTGTAAATGATATAGGCCAGGCTGCACGACCTCAGACCCATGGCGGGCGGCGCGACACTGCCGGCGCCTTGCGCCGTCAACTGGTCCTGGACCGCCTCGTCATCGAGGCACAGCGCCAGCGCCGCATCCACCACCTTGCGTTCCACCAGCGCGCGCTGGGTGAGCACGGTGTCAAGCCTGGCGTCGGCGACCATGTAAGCCAGCCGCGCCTCGGGATACGCCGGGTCCAGCGGCACGTAGGCACCGCCGGCCTTGAGGATGCCCAGCATCGCGACAATCATGTCCAGCGAGCGGTCGATGCAGATGCCGACCAGGCTATCCGGCAGCACACCGCGCTCGTTCATCAGGTAGTGCGCCAACCGATTGGCGCGTTCGTTCAGCTGGCGATAAGTCAGCGTCTGCCCGTCGCAGACCAGCGCCATCTGATCGGGATTCTTTTCGGCCTGCGCCTCGAACAGCTGGTGGGCGCACTGGTCCAGAGAATAGGCCGCTTCGGTCGCGTTGAGCGTGTGCAGCAGATGGTGGCGTTCGGTCTCGTCCAGCATCGGCAGTTCATACAGCCGCGCCCGAGGATCGGCCGCTATGCCTTGCAGCAGCAGCCCATACTGCCCGGCCAGCTGTGCGATGGTCCGCGCCTCGAACAGGTCGGCGTTGTAGTCGATCTGGCAGACCAGGCCCTGCGCCGTTTCCGTGACGTCGAACTCAAGGTCGAACTTGACCGGCGTATCCTTGCTCACCACCGCGCTAAAATCGACCTCATCGAGCCGGACCGGCGCGGCGCGGGGCGACTCCATTCCCATGCTGAACATGATCTGGAACAGCGGGCTGTATTGCGTGCTGCGCTGAGGATTGATGCGCTCGACCAGATACTCAAACGGCACATCCTGATGGCTTTGCGCGTCGAGATTGACCATCCTGACCTGTTCCAGGAATTCGTCGAAACGCGGATTGCCCGACACGTCGGTGCGCAGCACCAGCGTGTTGACGAAGAAACCGATGATCTCTTCGAGCTCCTTCTGAAGCCGGTTCGCCACCGGCGTGCCGACCACGATGTCAGCGCTGTTGCTGTGGCGCGCCAGCAGGATACTCAACGCGCCATGCAGCACCATGAACAGCGTCGCCTGGCTGTCCTGCGCAATTTTCTTCAAGGTCCGGCATGTGCCCATGTCCACCGAGAAGCGCTGCTGCGCGCCACGGAAACTTTGATGCAGCGGCCGCGCATGATCCAGCGGCAGGCTGTGCACCGGTGGCAGCTCCGCCAGCTGCCTGGTCCAATAGCCTAGCTGCTGCTCCAGTACCGCCCCGCTCAGCCAGTTGCGCTGCCATAGGGTATAGTCGGCGTAGCGAACCGCTAGCGGGCCATAGGGATTGTCCGCGCCGCTGCGCAGCGCCTGATACTGGCCAATAAATTCCCTGACCAGCAGGTCCATCGACCAGCCATCGGAAGCGATATGGTGCATGCAGAACAGCAGCAAGCCCTCCTCGTCGCCCAGCCGGATAAAGCTTGCGCGCACCATGACGTCGCTGGCCAGGTCGAACGAAAGCCGGCCGTCGGCAGCCGCGAGTTCCTGTGCGGACTGCTCGCGCGCGACCGCGTCGAGGTGGCGCAGATCGATCACCTTGATGCCGAACTCCGGCTGTTCGCGGATCAGCTGCAACAGCTGCCCGCCCTCATTCGCAAACACCGTTCGCAACGGCTCATGACGCTCGATGATGCGCTGGAAGGCCAGTCCGGCAATGGCAGTATCAAAGCATCCGGCGACCTTCAGGACGGTCGGCATGTTGTAGTGCGCGCTGTCGCCGTCGATCTGGTCAAGAAACCACAAGCGCTGCTGGGCGAACGATGCCATTACACGATTGTGCTCGCGCGCCTGCCGCTGTACTTTGGGGCGCGCCGCCGCCACCGGCAACTGCGCGCTTGCGCTCTTCTTCAGATAACTAACAAGCTGCTCGCGGTTGTGGCGGATCGCATCGAGAAATGCCTCCTCCGCCCCCTTCTTGAATAAGCGAAGCTTCAACTTCTCGCCCTCAAGGTACAACTGGACACCTTCACCTGCCAACGTCTTTATGAATTCACGCATTGTGATCTCTAATTCTTCCATGTGCCATGTGTTAACCAACCGGACAACCGGAGCCTGATTCGCCGGCACCGTTCAAATCTCTACTTCATTGAAGCCTTCGCCCGACATTGATTCAAAATGCTGGTTGATCAGATTCATCTCCGTGATGTCGTCGATCAGGGTCGCAATCTGGACAATACTGGTCTGCTCGAATAGCTTCCTGATCTGCAACTGAATGCCGAATTTGTCCGCCACCTCGGAGACCAGCCGGATAGCCAGAAGCGAGTGCCCGCCCAAGGCGAAGAAGTCTGCGGTCGTGCTGATCTGGTCCGCTTTCAGGTTCAGCAATCCTGACCAAATCGCAACCAGGGTTTCCTCGGTATCGGTCAGCGGCGCCACATACCCGGCCTGCGACAGGCTCGCGTCCGGCGCAGGCAGCGCCTTGCGGTCGACCTTGCCGTTCGGGTTCAGCGGCAGCGTATCGAGCGTCACCCACACGGATGGCACCATGTAAGCCGGCAGACTAGCCTGCAGGGCAAGCTGGAGCGCTGCGCTGTCAATGTCGATGTCGTTCCTGACCACATAGCCCACCAGGCGCTGGTCGCCCGGCTGGTCTTCGCGCGCCAGCACCACCGCGTCGCGCACCTGC
>NZ_JAPUBW010000012.1:0-6437 GCF_030397735.1 Janthinobacterium sp. SUN120
AACAGGACCGTGAAACAACTTTGCGCCGATGATAGTGCTGCAACCAGTGTGAAAGTAGGTTATCGTCAGGCTTGTTATGCGAAAAAACCCCTTCCGGTGATCCGGTTGGGGTTTTTTTACGTCTGGTGCTTTTGCCTGGTGCGCGATTTTTGTCGTGCGTACGGCGAAGTTGCGCGAAGTTATCGCTCGTGAGCGCTTTTTACGGGGGAAGTGTGCCGCAAAAATACCTATCATACCCGGTCCGTGTTGCTAACTGCGGGCACCGTCATGTTCTCTTCATATTCACACTGTACGATGGCTTGCATGGCTGCTGTCCTTGGGCGGCCAGTCCCTTTCATCCCATCAAGTAAATGTGTGCATCCATGTTGGCCAAGCTTAAACTCGTCAAAACTCCCAAAGGCATCGATAGCGTCTTGATGCTGTCGGCCATGCTGATACTCTGGATCGGCAATTACAGCAACCTCGATCTCATGATCGCGGACAGCATGTTCGACGGGACGCGTGGGCAATTTGCTGGCACGGGCAGCGCGTGGGCGGGCAATTTCCAGCTCGGCATGATCTCGCTTGGCTCCGCCATGATCTGCCTGGCTATCTGGGACACCTTGCATCCGCTGGCCTGGCTGACCTCACGCCGCAGCGCCTTGCGCGTCGTGGCCCTGTCGGTTGTCTTGGTGCCGTTAAGCATTTATTTTCTCTCTTCCTTCGGCGATGTGCCTTGCCCTACGGATTTGCTGCGCTATGGCGGACTGGCGCCCTACACGCGCCTGCTGGAAACATTGCCCGCCAATGCATCTGCCATGGTTTGCCTGCCTGCCACGCAGGCGAACACTGCTTGGTGGATGCTGGCCTTGCCATTGTTTTGCCTGCCCGGACGGCCACGCACGGCGCTTCTGCTCGCTGGCGTCATGCTGCTGTGCGGTTTGGCGGCAGGCTGGCAGCAACAGTTGCAAGGTACACAATTTTTTACGCACACCTTGTGGTCTGCCTGGATTGCCTCTTTCCTGATATATCTGCTGCATAATCTGCTCCGGGCCGAGGACGCGTTGGCCTGAAACATAAAAGTACGTCACAATCTGCCTGTCTAGTTGTCGTTTCATACAAAAACAGGAGCACCATGAACGAGCAGATTGCGAGAGAAGTGGTATTGGTCCGTGCTATCGAGACGGCCGACCAGAAAAAAGAAGTCCTCAGCGAGGATGACCGCATGTATGCCAGCCGCAGCGCGCGTGAGCTTGCGCAGTGGCAAGCTTCGGGCAAGCAGGCCGAAGTGACGGGTGACGATTTCCTGCAGCAGCGTTCCGAGCTGATCCTCAAGCGCATCACCGAACGCACGCCCGCCTTTGCCGCTTTCGCGAAACGCCGTAACGGCATGAAAGCCCTGGCGCTGACCTTGCCCTTGCTGGCCCTGCTGCTGGGCGCCGGGCTCGACCGCATCACGGATCCCCATCGCGTGGATCTGCTTTCGGCGCCCTTGCTGCTGATCATTGCGTGGAACGTACTGGTCTACCTGGGCTTGCTGATCTGGCTATGCATCCCCTCGCATTCCCTCGGCTGGCCGAAAGCGGGGCTGGTGCGCCACCTGAGCGTGGGCCGCCTGACCTTGCCGCGCAAGTTGCCGCACGCCTTGTCCTCGGGTTTGCTCAGCTTCATGGGGGAATGGGCGCACCTGAGCGCCAAGCTGACGGCCGCGCGCCTGAGCCGTACCATCCACTTGAGCGCCGCCATGTTTGCCATCGGCGCCGTCGCCTCGCTGTATGCGCGCGGTTTCCTGTCGCAATACGCAGCCGGTTGGGAAAGCACCTTTTTGAGCGCCAGCCAGGTGCACAGCCTGCTTTCAACCCTGTTTGCGCCGGCCATCGCCCTGTTTCATTTGCAAGGCTTTTCGCTGGCGGAAATCGAAGCGTTGCGTTTCCCGCAAACGACGACCGTGGAAGGCGGAGCGCGCTGGGTGCATTTGTATGCGGCAACCATCTTTCTGCTGGTGGTCGTTCCCCGCCTGATCCTGGCACTGGTCAACAATTGGCGCGCTGCGCGCCTGGCGAAACATTTTCCGCTGGATCTCGATCAACCGTATTTCCGCAAGCTCAATGAAAGCATCGGCGTGGCCACGGGCGGCATGCTGCGCGTCTTGCCATACAGCTTTACTGTCGATGAGGCGCGCCACAAGGGCCTGGGCCAGCTATCCATCATGCTGTTCGGCGAGCAGGGCCGCATGATGCTGCGTCCGTCGACGTCGTATGGCGAAGAGCCGCAGGACGTTCTGCGCGGCACGGACCTGAATGATCCGCAAGTCAATATCACGGCCGTGCTGTTCAACTTGACGGCGACGCCGGAAAAGGAAAATCATGGCGCCTTCCTCGATTACCTGGCGCAATCGTCGACACGCGGCATCGCCGTCCTGATCGACGAGTCCAGCTACCTGGAGCGCGCGGGCGAGCAGGCGGATAACGGCGCGCGCCTGGCGGAGCGAGTCGCCTTGTGGCAACAATTTTGCCAGTTCCACAAAACCACGGCAACCCTGGTCAATTTGCTCAATCCTGCCTTGCACCCGCTCGATGCTGGTGTCGGGCTGAAAGTATCGGCAGCAGCATGAGTGTGAATGTGAATAAAGAAGTGCAGGATGATGCGGTGCAGATTCAGTTCGCGCTGCTTTCGCACACGAATAATGGCAAGACGACACTGGCGCGTACCCTGGTGGGCGTGGATATCGGCGAAGTGCGCGACGCCGCCCACGTGACCGTGTTTGCGGAATCGCATACCTTGCTGGCGACACCGCAGGGTGATGCCCTGCAATTATGGGATACGCCAGGCTTCGGCGACTCCGTGCGCCTGCTCAAGCGCCTGGGGCAGTCGGGCAATCCCATCGGCTGGTTCTTGCGCGAAGTGCTGGACCGTTATCGCGACCGCCCGTTCTGGCTCAGCCAGCAAGCGCTGCGCACGGCCAAGGATGCGGCCGACGTGGTGCTGTACCTGGTCAACTCCTCTGAAAATCCCCGAGACGCGGGTTACTTGCCAGCGGAAATGAAAATCCTCGCCTGGCTGGATAAGCCGGTGGTGGTCTTGCTCAATCAGATGGGACCGCCGCGTCTGGGTAATGAGGAGCACGGCGAGCAGGCGCGCTGGCGCGAGCATTTGCAGCAGTATCCGATCGTGCGCGACGTCCTGGCGCTCGATGCCTTTGCCCGCTGCTGGGTACATGAGCGTGTGTTTTACGAAGCCGTGGGTCAATTGTTGCCCCAGTCGCAGCAAGCTGGCTACGCGCGGTTGTTTGCTGCCTGGCAAACGCAAAATACGGCACGTTTCCAGCAGGCCATGCATTTGCTGGCCACGCAGCTGGCGGTGGCTGGGCAGGATCGCGAAGCCATTGATCCGGCGTCCAGAGGCTTGCTGAAATCGGCCTTGCAGGTCGTGGGCATCGGTAAGAATGCAGAGCAGCAACGCCAGGAAAAGGCCATGGCCAGCCTGGTGGCGCGCCTCAATACGCACAGCAGCGTGACCACGCGTGAACTGTTGATCTTGCACAAACTCGATCCGACCGATGCGCATAAGATCAATAGCCGGATACGGGAAAATTTCGCCGTGCGCGCGCCGATCGACAAGGCGCAAGCGGGACTCTTGGGCGCCATGATTTCCGGTGCCGCGACGGGGCTGTCGGCCGACCTGATTTCCGGCGGATTGACCTTGGGTACGGGGGCCTTGCTTGGCGGCGTGGTCGGTGCGCTGACGTTTGCCGGCGCAGCCTGGGGTTTTAATTCCGGTACGGACCGCAATGAGCCCACGATGCAATTTACGGATGCCTTTTTGCGTACCTTAGTGGTGGCGGGCGTGCTGCGTTACCTGGCGGTGGCGCACTTTGGCCGTGGCCGCGGCAACTTTGTCGAAAGCGAGGCGCCGGCCTTCTGGCAGGATGAGGTCGAGCAGGCGGTAGCGCGCCATGACGCTGCTCTGGCCGAGCTGTGGAAAGACGTGCGCCGGGAAAAGTCGCCGGAGCAAGCCGCCGAGCGCGTCCTGCCCCTCCTGTCGTCCATCACTTCCGATACCCTGGCGCGTCTGTATCCGGATGTGGCGCGCCTGGTGTAGATACCTGGTCTAGATCATCAGGCGCGGGCCTGCAGCCACTGCTCCAGAAACTGCACGCAGGCCCTGACCTTGGCCGAGTTCGACAGCCGCGAGGTGGTCACCGCCCACACGTCGGCCGCCTGTTGATATGCAGGCAAAATGCGCACCAGCTTGCCTTGCGCCAAGCTGCTTTCCACATCCCATGCCGAACGCAAGATGATGCCGTGGCCATCCAGCGCCCATTGATGGACGATCTCGCCATTGTTGGCCGATAGCGGTCCGTCGACCTTCACCGTTTCCACTCCTTGCGGCCCCTGCAGTTTCCAGCGCCGCCCATCCTGGTCGCGTTCGCGAATGACGATGCAGTCATGCTCGCGCAACTGCGCCAGGGTGTCCGGCGTTTCGCGTCGTGCCAGGTAGGTGGGCGCGGCGCACAGTACGCGTTGGTTGCTGGCAATACGGTGGGCGATCAGGTCCGGTTCATGGACCACGCCGATGCGAATGTCGAGATCGAAACCTTCGCCCAGCAGGTCGACGGGCCGGTCGAGCAATTCCAGCTGTATTTTCAGGTCTGGATACTGCCGTGCCAGCTGGGATAGGGCTGGACCGAGCCGGTTGCGTCCGAAACCGGAACTGGAGCAGATGCGCAGCACGCCTTGCGGCTGCAGTTTCGACTGCGCTACCGCCTCACCCATTTGCTCGACATCTTCCAGGATGCGCTGTGCCCATTGCCGCACGATCTCGCCGTGATCGGTGACGCTGACCCGGCGTGTGGTCCGGTGCAGCAAACGTACTTGCAGCGCCGCTTCCAGCATGCCGATGCGCTTGCTGACGACGGCCTTGGAAATGCCCAGTTCCAAGGCTGTGCCGGCGAAGCTGGTTTTATGGGCGACCTGGCAAAACAGGCGTAAGTCTTCCAGCAGCGGTGTATGTTTCATTGATTGAACACGAAATGTGAATACTTGGGTTATGAATCTCCTGATTGTATTCTCATGCGGTGCCAGTATCATCAATGCACCCATTTAGCATCCATAACCAGGAGAATCCCATGTCCACACACCGAATCGCAGTCATCGCCGGCGACGGCATCGGCAATGAAGTCATGCCGGAAGGGCTGCGTGTTGTCGAGGCCGCCGCGCGCCGTTTCAATATCGACCTGCAGTTCACGACGATGGCATGGGCCAATTGCGACTATTACCTGGAACACGGGCAAATGATGCCCCCGGACTGGTTTGCCCAGCTCAAGGATTTCGACGCCATCTATTTTGGCGCCGTGGGCTGGCCGGACAAGGTGCCCGACCACATCTCCTTATGGGGTTCGCTGTTGAAATTCCGGCGTGAGTTCGACGAATACGTCAATCTGCGTCCCGTGCGCTTGATGCCTGGTGTGCCGTGCCCGCTGGCGAATAAAAAGCCGGGCGATATCGATTTTTATGTGGTGCGTGAAAATACGGAAGGAGAGTATTCATCCGTGGGCGGGCGCATGTTCGAGGGGACGGAGCGCGAAACGGTGCTGCAGGAATCCGTTTTTACGCGCAAGGGTGTCGACCGTATCCTGAAGTATGCGTTTGAGCTGGCGCAAAGCCGGCCTAAAAAACACCTGACATCGGCCACGAAATCGAATGGCATTGCCATCAGCATGCCGTATTGGGATGAGCGGGTGGAAGCCATGGGCCCGAGCTTTCCCGATGTCCGCTGGGATAAATACCATATCGACATCCTAGCGGCCCGCTTTGTATTGAGCCCCGAACGTTTCGACGTGGTGGTCGCTTCGAATCTGTTTGGCGACATCCTGTCCGACCTGGGACCCGCCTGTACGGGGACGATTGCCATCGCACCGTCGGCCAATATCAATCCGGAGCGCACTTTTCCTTCCGTTTTCGAGCCGGTGCACGGTTCCGCTCCCGATATCTATGGCCAGAATATCGCCAATCCGATCGGCATGATCTGGTCGGGTGCCATGATGCTGGACTTCCTCGGCAATGGCGATGCCAATTACACGGCGGCGCATGATGCGATTGTGCGGGCCATCGAGCAAGTGCTCGAGCATGGTCCGCGTACGCCAGACATGGGTGGCAGCGCCAGTACGACGGATGTCGGCATGGCGATTGCCGAATTGCTGAAATAAAGCTTGCTGCCTGTGAGTGGCTTTGCTATAGTTCGCCTCCCCAATGAGACGCACTAGTTTGCGGCACAAAAGGGGCAGCCTTCAGGGGCTGGGTAGTAAAAAAGAAGGTTGACGAAATGGCCGAAACGCTTCATACTCTTCCTTCTTCGCAGCTGACAAACACAACGCTTTGTCGATAGCGCGAAAGCAGTACCGAATACAGTTCTTTAACAATTAACAGTCGATAAGTGTGGGCATTTGATGTCAGTGC
>NZ_JAPUBW010000013.1:0-4942 GCF_030397735.1 Janthinobacterium sp. SUN120
GAGGGTGCGCTGGAAATAGCCAATCCAGCGCTCGATCGTGGCGGTATCGAACAGATCGGTGGCGTATTCAAGCGTGCCGTACAGGACATCGTCCGCTTCGGTCACCGCCAGCGACAGGTCGAAGTGGGTCGTCGTACTGGGCGCGTCCACCGAAGACAGCGTCAGTCCCGGTAGCGACAGCTCTCCATCATTCGGCGTGTTGTTCAAGGCCAGCATAGCCTGGAAAACCGGGCTGTGGCTCATGCTGCGCACCGGCTGCAGCGCTTCGACCACCTGCTCGAACGGCAGGTCCTGATGCGCGTAGGCGTCCAGCGTATTCGCCTTCACCTGCTCCAGCAACTGCGCCACGCTCGGGTCGTCCTCCAGCCTGACCCGTAGGGCCAGCGTATTGACGAAGAAGCCGATCAGCGGTTCGACCTCCTTGCGCTGCCGGTTCGCCACCGGCGTGCCGATCACGATATCGTCCTGCCCCGACAGGCGCGACAGCAGCAACGCCCAGCCCGACAGCAGGGTCATGAACAGGGTCGCTCCATGACGGCGCCCCAGCGCCCGCAGTCCTTCCGTTATCGTTGCCGACAGCGCGAACGGCACCATGCCGCCCGCGTAGCTCTGCACGGCCGGACGCGGTCGGTCGGTCGGCAGCTCCAGCAGCGCCGGCGCGCCCGCCAACCGCTCCTTCCAGTAGCCGAGCTGACGCTCCAGCACCTCGCCCTGCAGCCAGTTACGCTGCCATACCGCATAGTCGGCATACTGGATTGCCAGCGGCGGCAGCGGATCTGCCTGGCCCTGGCTGAACGCCGTGTACAGCGCGCTCACTTCGCGCACCAGCACATTAATCGACCAGCCGTCCGAGATGATGTGATGCTGGGTCACCAGCAAAACGTACTCGTCCTGCATAAGCCTGAGCAGGCGGCCCCGGACCAGCGGGCCGGCTGACAGGTCGAACGGACGGACTGCTTCATCCACGGCCTGCCGTGCCACTGCGGCTTCCTGCTCGTGGCCCACCAGGGCGCTCAGGTCGAACTGTTCCAGCATAAAGCCGGCATTGTCGGGGGCGAACAGCTGCACCACCTGGCCGTCGATGTTCGCGAACGTGGTGCGCAGACTTTCGTGACGCGCCACCATGCGGTCCAACGTGCGGCCCAGGGCCGCAACATCGAGCGTGCCGCGCAACCTGAGCGCGGCAGGGAGATGATAGGCCGCACCGGCCGCCTGGTCGAACCGGTCCAGGAACCACAGACGCTGCTGCGCCCACGACAGCGGCACCGGCGCGCCGCGCTCGGCCACGCCGATTGGCGGCAGGGACGCCGCTGCGGCATGTGCCGCCACGTGCGCCAGTCCTTCCAGGGTCGGCGCCATGAAGACGTCGCGCAGCGCCACTTCGATGCCCAGTGCCTGCCGCAGTTGCGACACCACCCGCACTGCCTGCAGCGAATGGCCGCCCAACTCAAAGAAATTATCGTGGCGCCCTGCTCGCTCGACACCCAACAGTTCCTGCCAGATGCGGGCCAGCGTTTCTTCCACTTCACCTTGCGGCGCTTCATACTCCCCTGTTGCCAGCGCGGACTGGTCCGGTGCTGGCAGGGCCTTGCGGTCGATCTTGCCGTTTGGCGTGAGCGGGAATCGCTCCAACACCACGAAGGCGCCCGGTACCATGTATTCCGGCAGACTCGCCTGCAGGTGTTCGCGCAGCGCGGCAGCGGCAACGTCGCGCCCATCCACCACAGTCAGGTAGGCCACCAGGCGCTTGTCGCCGACGATATCCTCGCGCACGATCACCATCGCGTCCTTCACATTTTCGTGCCGCGCGATCCTTGTCTCGATTTCGCCCAGTTCGATGCGGAAGCCGCGCAACTTGACCTGGAAATCATTCCTGCCCAAGTATTCGATATTGCCGTCGGCCAGCCAACGGCCCAGATCACCCGTCTTGTACATGCGCGCACCATGCTGGCCGCCGAACGGGTCGGAGATGAATCGTTCCGCCGTCAGTTCCGGGCGATTCAGATAGCCTCGCGCCACGCCCGCACCGGCGATATAAATTTCCCCAGCCACCGCGACCGGAACCGGCCGCAGGTGGGAATCGAGGATATAGACGCGCGCATTGGCAATCGGTTTGCCGATCGGGATGTCCTGTTTCGGCAGCGGCGACTTGCCGTCAAAGGAGATCGTTGTCGCATGTACAGTCGCTTCCGTCGGACCGTAAGTATTCAGCCAGCGGCCCTGCGACAGCCCCGCAGCGCCTAACCAACCGGCCAGATGCCGCAGGTCGGCCTTTTCTCCGCCGGTCACGACCAGGCGCAGCGCCTGGCCCGGCAGACAACGCCCGGCCTGCACCTCCTGCGTCCACAGATGCCAGAACGCCGTCGGCACGTCCGTCATGGTGATACCCTGCTGCTGCAGGAAGCGGACGAAGTGCTCGTCCGGCACCTTCAACTCGGCGGGGCGCAATACGACTCTTGCCCCGACCGACAAAGCGGGGAAGATTTCCGAAATCGAACTGTCGAAACCGAAAGATACAAATTGCAGCACACGGTCCTGGCTGGTCAGCGCATAGCAGTCGATACAGCTGAGGATCAGGTTGACCACGCTGGCGTGCTCGATCATCACCCCTTTCGGCGCGCCGGTCGAGCCAGACGTGTAGATTACGTAGGCCAGGTTGCGCGCGCTAAGACCGAGCCGGGATGGTTCCGGATTGCCAGGCCACGCCTCGCCAGCCGCATCATCCAGCCGGTCCGCATCGAGCGTCAGCACCGGGCATGCAAGATGCACGCCCTGGAACAGGCCAAGGCGATCCCGCAGGCGGGCTTGGGTCAGCAGTGCGACCGGTTGGCAGTCCTCCATTACATAAGCCAGGCGGTCGGTCGGGTAAACCGGATCGAGTGGCACATACGCGGCCCCCGACTTTAGGATGCCCAGCAGACCGACGATCATGTCGATGCTGCGTTCGACGCAGATGGCGACACGGTCGTCAAGGCCAACACCCAGTCGTATCAGATGATGCGCCAGACCGTTGGCGCGCGCGTTAAGCTCGCGGTAAGTCAGGGACTGGTCCCCGAACACCAGGGCCACCGATTCAGGGCTGCGCTGCGCCTGTTCTTCAAACAGTCCGTGCAAGGTCTGCCCATGCGGGTAAGCCTGCGCGGTGCTATTCCATTCCACCAGCAGTTGCTGGCGTTCCTGCGACGGCAGCACTTCCACGGCGGTCGCCGGCGTGCGCGGCGCCTGCACCAATGCCAGCACCAGATTCTCCAGCGCCGTCTGCATATAGCCGCAAATACGGCCTGGCGCGGCCTGCGCATTGCCCTGCACGGCCAGCACGAAGTCGTCGCCCCAGTCATCCACCGCCAGACTGAGTGGATAGTTGGTGCGCTCCTCCGAGCGCAGCAATCCGATTCCACCCGATTCCGCCTGCGCGGTCTCCTGGTTCAGGGCGCTGTGCCGATAGTTTATCAAGGTGGTAAATAGGGGCGCGGACGGTTCCATGGCGCTGCAGCGCTGGGCCAACGACAACGGCGCCTGTTCATATGGCAGCATCTCGCGCAGCGCCGCTTCGGTCTGCGCCACCAGTGCGTCCACGCTGATGCCGTCCAGCTTCATCCGTAACGGCAACGTGTTAATAAACATGCCCAGCATATTGCGCGCACCCACCGTGCCTTGCAGGCGCCCGGACAGCACGGTACCAAACACCACGTCGTCGCGCGCGCTGCAGGCACCAACCACCAGCGCCCACGCCGCATGGAACAAGGTCGCCGGGCTGGTCTTGCGCTGCTTCGCCAGTTGGCGGATCGCATTGGCCAGCGCCGCGTCGAGCACCTTGTGCCCTTCCGTCATATCTCTGCCGTCGCCGTGTACGTCGAGCAGATTGAACGGTGCCGTTGGCTCGGTCACATCGCCCAGCACCTTGCTGAAGTAGGCTTGCGCATCGTTGTTGCTGGCCTGGTGCAGCGCATGGGCCACGAATTCTCGGTAAGGCACGGGCGGCGCAAGGTGGTCGATGCTGCCGGCGAGATGGGCCTGCACCTCCGACACCAGCATCAGCTGCGAGGTCACGTCCTCGATCAGATGGTGGGCATGTAACAGCACATAGACCTTGGAGGACTGCGGGGACTGCGCCGCGCTAACGCGCAGCATCGGCGCGACGGCCAGGTCCATCGGACGATAGAAGCGGCCGACGAGCGCGCTCCGCGCATCGGCGCTATCGCCCAGCTCCACCATGTCAATACTCAGATCGACCTGGCGATAGACGACCTGCACCGGAACACTCAGGTTCTCGGACAGGATCGCGGTGCGCAGCGCGTCATGCCGCGCGATGACCTTGCGCAGCGCTTCGATCAGCGCGTCGAACTGCGCGCGCGAGTCAACCTCAAACAGCGATGGCAGCACATAGGGATCGTTCTCGCGATGCATCAGGTGGTAGAAGTACATCCCCTCCTGCAGCGGCGCCAGCGGATAGATGTCCTGCACATTGGCCGCGCCACCGGGCACGCTGGCCACGATGCGGTCGATTTCGTCCTGGCTAAGTTCAACCAGTGGCAGCATGGCCGGCGCGATGTGTCCGCATACGGGAGGAATCAGGTTGGGCGGCGCAACAAAGGGTGCTTCGCCGGCACCCGCCAATGCATCCACTCTGGCTGCCAGCGCGCCCAGGCTCGACGCCTCATAGATCGTGCGGACATCGGTCTGCAGTCCGGCCTGCTGCATCGCCGCCAGCAATTGCACCACCAGCAGCGAGTGGCCGCCAAGTTCGAAGAAGTTGTCGTGGATGCCGACCTGTCCAACCTTGAGCACCTCGGCCCAGATCGCGGCGAGCTTGTGCTCAGTGTCCGTCTGCGGCGCGCTATATTCGCGCTGGAACTGGCTGGCGTCCGGCGCCGGCAGCGCCTTCCGGTCCACCTTGCCGTTGCGCGTCAACGGCAATTGTTCGAGCAGCACGAAGGCGCCC
>NZ_JAPUBW010000014.1:0-3822 GCF_030397735.1 Janthinobacterium sp. SUN120
CTTGGCACCGTCGAGCGGCAGATTGGCCTGCAGTTGCGGCTGGGTCAGCACCACCGGAGGCCGGGAGTCGCCCAGCATATAGGCCAGCCGCTCGCGCGGATAGGCCGGGTCCAGCGGTACATAGGCGCCGCCGGCCTTAAGGATGGCCAGCACGCCAACCACCATCTCGATGCTGCGTTCGACGCACAGCCCCACCAGCGTGTCGGCCGTCACGCCCTGTTCCAGCAGGCAGTGCGCCAGCTGGTTGGCGCGCTCGTTCAGTTCGCGGTAGGTCAGCGAACGGTCTTCGCACACCAGCGCCACCTTGTCGGGCGTGCGTTCGGCCTGTTCCTCGAACAGCTGGTGGATGCACTGCTCATGCGGGTAGTCCGCTTCGGTCGCGTTGAGTTCATGCAGCAGGTAGTGCCGCTCATCGTCGCCCAGCAGCGGCAGGTCGTAGACCGGCGTCTGCGGCGCCGCCGCAATACCCTGCAGCAGCCGGTCGTAATGCGCGGCCAGCCTGGCGATTGTGGCCGCGTCGAACAGATCGACGTTGTAGTCGATGTGACAGGCAAGGCCGCCTGACGTTTCCCTTACCTCGAACAGCAAATCGTACTTGGCGGGTGCATCCTTGTTATCCACCGCCTCAAACGCGACATCCTCCAGCCTGACGTGACCACCCACGCTGACTTCCATGCCCATGCTGAACATGATCTGGAACAGCGGGCTGTATTGCGTGCTGCGCTGGGGATTGATGCGCTCGACCAGATACTCGAACGGCACGTCCTGCCGGCTTTGCGCGTCGAGGTTGACCGCCTTGACCTGTTCCAGGTACTGGTCGAAGCGCGGGTTGCCCGACACGTCGGTGCGCAGCACCAGTGTGTTGACGAAGAAGCCGATGAGCTCTTCTAGCTCCTTCTGCAGCCGGTTGGCCACCGGCGTGCCGATCACGATGTCGCTGCTGTTGCCGTGCCGCGCCAGCAGCACGCTCAGCGCGGCGTGCAGCACCATGAAAGGCGTGGCCTGGTTGTCCTGGGCGACTTTTTTCAGGCCCTCATGAACAGCCTTTCCAACTGTGAAGCGGTGGCGCGCACCCCGGAAGCTCTGGTGCGCCGGGCGGGTGCGGTCCAGCGGCAGATTGTGCACCGGCGGCAGGCCGGCCAGTTGCTTGCTCCAATAGCCAAGCTGCTCCTCCAGTACCGGTCCGGTCAGCCAGTTGCGCTGCCATTGCGCGTAGTCGGCATAAGCGATCGCCAGCGGACCGTAGGGGTCGGCGGCGCCGCTGCGCAGCGCCTGGTACTGGCTCAGGAATTCCTTGACCAGCAGGTCCATCGACCAGCCGTCCGAAGCGATGTGGTGCATATTAAACAGCAGCATGCCTTCCTCCTCGCCCAGCAGGATGAAGCTGGCGCGCAGCATCACGTCGCGCGCCAGGTCGAACGGCGCTTCGGCGTCGGCCAGGGCCAGCTGCTGTACAGCCTGTTCCCTCGCGCCGGTGTCGAGTTGGGTCAGGTCGTTCACCTGGATGCCGAATTCCACCTGCTCACGGATCACCTGCCACAGCTGTTCGCCTTCACTGGCGAAGACCGTGCGCAGCGGCGCGTGCCGTTCAATGATGCGCCGGAACGCCTGCTCGGCGACGGTGACGTCGAAGCGGCCCGTCACGCGCAGTGCGGACGGCATGTTGTAGTGCGCGCTGCCGCCGTCGAGCCGGTCCAGGAACCACAGGCGCTGCTGCGCGAACGATACGGCCACTTTGCCGGAGTGGCGTGGCATGGCCACCACGTTCATGCGGCTGGCGCCGGCCGACACGGAGTTCTGGTTCAGATAGTCAATGAGCTGCTGCTTGTTGTTCTTGATTAGCTGCACTGCATCGGCATCGAGCGAGCCCTTGCGGGCCCTCGCCTTTAAGGTGCCGCCCTCAACAAATACTTCGATCCCCTTGGCTCCAAGTTGTAGCAAGACTTCATTTACGTAGTTCATCTTCAGAATTCCATTTCTTCGATTTGATTGGCAGGCACCGCCGACAATTCCTGAGCCAGTTTGCTTTTGCCTTGCAAAGCATCGACCGACTTGGCGATCAAGCCGATGGTGACGTCCGTAAATGCTCCCCTGACGCCGATTTCGACGTCGAAGCTTGACTTGATGACCCGAAACAGCTGGACCAGCAGCAGCGAATTTCCGCCGAGCGCGAAGAAGTTCGCGTTGACACTGATGTCCCCTGAATTGAGCTGAAGCAGGCTAGCCCAGATCCCTACCAACGTTTCCTCGGTCGCGGTGCGCGGCGCTAGGTATTCATCGAGCAGGTGGCTGCCATCGGGCGTCGGCAGCGCCTTGCGGTCCAGTTTTCCGTTCGGCGTCAATGGCAAGGCGTCCAGCACCTGCCACGCCGACGGCACCATATACACGGGCAGCACTTGCACGAGTGCGGCCTGCAGCGCGGGGATCGACAGTGCCATCGAGTCGTCAGGCACGATGTAGGCCACCAGACGTTGATGGCCGGGCCGGTCTTCGCGCACGGCGGCGACCGCCTCCAGCACACCCGTGCACGCCGCCAACTGGCTCTCGATTTCGCCCAGTTCGATGCGCTGGCCGCGGATCTTCACCTGGTCGTCGATCCTGCCGATATATTCAATGTTGCCGTCTGCCAAATGGCGCGCGAGATCACCCGTTTTGTACAGGCGCGTGCTGCTGGACGGGTCCAGCGGATCATGGAAAGGATTTGGAATGAAACGCCCGGCCGTGAGTTCAGAACGATTCAGATAGCCCCGTGCCAGCCCGACGCCGCCAATGTGTAGCTCGCCGATGCTTCCCTTGGGCAGCAGCTGATTTTGCGCGCCCAGAACGTAAAGCGCCATGTTCTGGATCGGGCGGCCGATCGGCACCGTCACCAAATCCACAGCCTTCGGGCAGGCCCAGTAACTGACATCGATTGCCGCTTCTGTCGGGCCATACAGGTTGTGCAGCGGTGCGGCATTGGCTGCGTAATGGCTTGCCACTACATCCACGGGCAGGGCTTCGCCGCTGCAGAACACCTGCCGCACGGACGTGCAGTGCTGCCAGCCTTCATCGCTGGCCATCAGGCGCAGCATCGACGGCACGAAGTGCAGCGTTGTCACCCCTTCGGACTGGATCACGGACGCGAGATAGGCCGTATCCTTGTGCCCCTCGGGTTCTGCCATGACCAAGCGCGCGCCGGCAATGAACGGCCAGGTTAGCTCCCACACGGAGACGTCGAAACCGAACGGCGTTTTTTGCAGGACGACGTCCGTCTCGCCGAGCGGGTATTCACGCTGCATCCAGTCGATGCGGTTGACCAGGGCTTGGTGCTCGACCAGCACACCCTTGGGACGGCCTGTGGAGCCGGAGGTATAGATCACATAAGCCAGGTTTCGGGGGCCGGCATGGCAGCCATGGGGATTCTGCCTACTGCGGCCCGGCGACGCATCATTCAGTTCTTTGCAATCGAGGCTGGCGATGCCTATGCTGCGCCCTGCCACCATGTCCGACGCCTGTTGATGCAGCCCGTCCTGGGTAAGCAGTATAGTAGCACCGCAGTCCTCAAGCATGTAGGCGAGACGATCCTTCGGGTAGCTCGTGTCCAGCGGTACGTAGGCGCCGCCGGCCTTGAGGATGGCCAGCACGCCAACCACCATCTCGATGCTGCGTTCGACATACAGTCCCACCAGCGTGTCGGCCGCCACACCCTGCTCCAGCAGACAGTGCGCCAGCTGGTTGGCACGCTCGTTCAGTTCGCGGTAGGTCAGCGAACGGTCTTCGCACACCAGCGCCACCTTATCGGGCGTGCGTTCGGCCTGTTCCTCGAACAGCTGGTGGATGCAC
>NZ_JAPUBW010000015.1:0-3522 GCF_030397735.1 Janthinobacterium sp. SUN120
CACCATCTCGACGCTGCGCTCGACGCAGATACCCACCAGGCTGTCGGCGCCCACACCCTGCCCGCGCAGGTAGTGCGCCAGGCGGTTGGCGCGCGCATTGAGCTCGCGGTAAGTCAGCGACTGACCTGCAAACTTGACAGCCTCCGTTTCAGGGCAGTGCAGCGCCTGTTGCTCGAACAGGCCATGCAAGGTCTGCGCGTGCTCATACTCCTGCGCGTGCGCGTGCGCGGTACTGTTCCATTCCACCAACAACTGTTCGCGTTCCTGCGGCGGAAGCACCTCGACGGCTACCGCCGGCATGTGCGGCGACTGCTCCAGCGCTTCAACCAGGTTCTCCAGCGCCGTCTGCATGTAGCTGCACACTCGTTCGGGCTGAGCCTGCGCGTTGACCTGGACGAATAACAGGAAATCGTCGCCAAAGTCATCCACCGACAACGTGACAGGATAATTAGTGCTCTCTTCCGTGCCCAGGTTCTCCATTCCACGCCATGCTTCATGGGTGTTGAGCGCTTCGCCGAGGGTGCTGTGGCGATAGTTCAGCAGGGCCGTAAACAAGGGAGTGGGAGCCTCGATGCCGCTGCAGCGTTGCGCCAGCGCCAAGGGGGCATGCTCGTGGTTGACCAGTCGGGTCAGCAGGGCGTGGGTATGGCGCACGCCCTGCGCCACGCTTTCCTGCCCCACCACCAGGCGAATCGGCAGGGTGTTAATGAATACGCCAGGCGCACGGTCCACATCCGCCCCGCCTCGCATGCGTCCAAACAGCACCGTGCCGAACACCACATCGCGGCGGCCGGTCAGGCGCGCCAACACTTGCGCCCACGCCAGGTGCATCAGGCTGGCTGGGCTGACGCCGAGCTTGCGCGTCTGGCGGCGAATCCGGTTGCCCAGCCCGACGCCGATATGTCGGCTGGCCTCTGTCATGGAGGCCCAGTCTCCCTGCACGCCGACTAGGCCAAAAGGCGCAGTGGGTTCATCGATATCGGCCAGCATCTCGCGGAAGAACTCCTCATGTTCTTCCGGGCTGGGACCCAGGCGTGCCTGCGCCACGAAATGACGGAACGGCACCGGCGGCGGCAAGCTCGCCTCCTCGTCAGCCAGGATCGCCTGGATTTCTTCGATGATGATCTCCAGCGTCGCATGGTCGGAGGCGAAGTGGTGCTGCATGACCTGCAGCAGCCAGCGCTGGTTCACCGGATCATGCGCCAGGAAAACGCGCGTCAAAGGCGCCTGCCGTGCGTCGATGCGGTAATGACCAGGGTTGAAGCGCGCCTTCAGTTGGGCGGCAATGTCGCCGTCGCGCCGATCAAAGCTGACTTCCTCGACAAGCGCCTGCGCCTGGCGCCACACAACCTGCACCGGCTCCCGCAGCCCTTCCCATGCGATGGCCGTACGCAGGATGTCATGCCGCGCGATCACTTTTTGCAACGCATGGACAAAGGCATCGAGCCTGGCACGTTCGTCGAAGGCCAGCAGCGTCGGCAACAGGTAGACGTCGCCGCGCTCCTGGACCAGGTAATGGAACAGGATGCCTTCCTGCAGCGGCGCCAGCGGATAGATATCCTGAATATTGGCCGCGCCGCCCGGCACCGCCGCGACGACATTGGCAATCTCGTCCTCATCCAGGTCCGCCAGCGTCAGCATCGCGGGGGTAATCACCCGACTATTGGCCGGGATCAGGTTGGGCGGCACCTCGACGGCGCGTTCCTCGCGTCCCAGCGCTGGCAGCACACCGGCGATGGTCGGCGCCGCGAACAGCGCGCGTACCGTGGTTTCCATGCCAGCATCGCGCATGCGCTCAATCAGGCCGATCGCCAGCAGCGAGTGCCCGCCCAGTTCGAAGAAGTTGTCATGGATGCCGACCCGATCAAGGTGCAGCACCGCCGCCCAAATTTCCGCCATTTTCTTCTCGATGCGGGTGCTTGGCGCCACATAGCCGCCATCCGCCCTGGCGGTGTCCGGCGCCGGCAGCGCCTTGCGGTCCACCTTGCCGTTCGACGTGAGCGGCATCTCGTCGAGCACCATGAAGTGGGTCGGCACCATGTATTCCGGCAGTGTGCGGCGCAGATGCTGCACGATGCTTTTCTGCAGCATCGCATGGAACTGGGATGGCAGCGGCTGATTCGCATATTGCACCTCTCCCTTGTACAGCTCGCTCCAGTCGATCACGCGGTCGGTCCGCGTGAAGACGGCATGCAGGTGGCCTTGGCTGCCTGAAGCGCTCTGGAGATGCAGGCGATAGCCATGTTGCCGTGCCAGCAGTTCCAGTGCATCACGCGCCACGCCGATGGTTTGCTCGGCCGAGAGCACGCGGCGCAGGTCGGCGACCGTCGCCTCTTCGCCCAGCTCGGCCAGCTTGGCATGGGCGGCGACATCGTAGGCCACGCGCTCGTCGGCGATACCCTTGATGGCCAGTTGCTCTACCCCTTGCGCCAGCTGTGCCTCCAGCTCCGCCATGTCCTGCCGCAGCTCGCTCCACGCCTGCCACACCGGCGCGCTGTGCGATGGCACCTCACCGATGGTAATGACGACGTCAAAGCGGTAACGGGTCATCTCGTTCAACGCCTGCCCGCGCTTAGGCAGGGTCTCGATCCGGCTGATCTGCGGGAAGGCCGCGCGCAACGAGTGGAAGTAAGCCGGGTCCACCAGCAGCTCGGTTTCCCGGTTCAGGCCGCGCGCGGCGGCCTGGCGCACCTGGCCCAGTTTGTACTGCGGAGCATGGTGCAGCGCTACCGACGAATGGAACACTTTGTGCAGACCGAAGTGGCGTATGTCACCAAGGAAGATCCTACCCTGCGCACCGATCTTGCCGATGGCGGCGGCCAGCACATCCTGCAAATAGGCGAAATTCGGGAAGTACTGGGCCACCGAGTTGATGATCACGGTGTCGAAGCCGGCCGCAGGGATCTCGGCCAGGCGGTCGGCCGGATAGGCGAACAGGCGCACGTCGGCCCCTTGCAGCTCGTCCGCGCGCAGTTGCGCCGCCAGCTTGCCGATCACGATGTCGGAAATATCGCTGCCATAATAACGGTTGCAATGCGGCGCGATCCGGTGCAGTAACAGACCGGTACCGCAACCAATTTCCAGCACCCCTTCCGGTTTCAGACCGAGGATGCGCTCGACGGTCTCGCCGACCCATTCCTGCATTTCATGCTCGGGAATGGCCTGGCGGTCATAGCTACTGGTCCAGCCCACGGTATTGAAGGTTTCGTCTTCCGATACGGCCGGCTGCTCGTAGATCTGGTTCCAGATATCGCCCCAGTCGGCGGTGCGGTCCGCGCCGGGCTTGAGTTCGGCAACCAGTTTGTCGGCATGGGTATGGAGATAGGCGACCAGGCGCCTCTGGTTCGGCACGTCCTCGCGCGCCATCACGATTGCCTGCGACACCGCGGAATGCTGAGTCAGCGCCGCCTCGATCTCGCCCAGTTCGATCCTCAGCCCGCGCAGCTTGACCTGATGGTCCAGCCGGCCCAGGTAGTCGATGTTGCCGTCGGCCAGGAAGCGCGCCAGGTCGCCCGTCTTGTA
>NZ_JAPUBW010000016.1:0-1156 GCF_030397735.1 Janthinobacterium sp. SUN120
GGGTGATAGCCCCGTATGTGAAATCGGACCGGTGGTACTAAGCGTACGACAAGTAGGGCGGGACACGTGACATCCTGTCTGAATATGGGGGGACCATCCTCCAAGGCTAAATACTCGTAATCGACCGATAGTGAACCAGTACCGTGAGGGAAAGGCGAAAAGAACCCCGGAAGGGGAGTGAAATAGATCCTGAAACCGTGTGCATACAAACAGTAGGAGCGGACTTGTTCCGTGACTGCGTACCTTTTGTATAATGGGTCAGCGACTTACATTCAGTGGCAAGGTTAACCGAATAGGGAAGCCGTAGAGAAATCGAGTCCGAATAGGGCGATCAGTCGCTGGGTGTAGACCCGAAACCAAGTGATCTACTCATGGCCAGGATGAAGGTGCGGTAACACGCCCTGGAGGTCCGAACCCACTAATGTTGAAAAATTAGGGGATGAGCTGTGGGTAGGGGTGAAAGGCTAAACAAACTTGGAAATAGCTGGTTCTCTCCGAAAACTATTTAGGTAGTGCCTCAAGTATCACCATCGGGGGTAGAGCACTGTTATGGCTAGGGGGTCATTGCGACTTACCAAACCATTGCAAACTCCGAATACCGATGAGTGCGAGCTTGGGAGACAGACGTCGGGTGCTAACGTCCGGCGTCAAGAGGGAAACAACCCAGACCGCCAGCTAAGGTCCCAAAGATTGGCTAAGTGGAAAACGAAGTGGGAAGGCTAAAACAGTCAGGATGTTGGCTTAGAAGCAGCCATCATTTAAAGAAAGCGTAATAGCTCACTGATCGAGTCGTCCTGCGCGGAAGATGTAACGGGGCTAAGCCAGTCACCGAAGCTGCGGATATCCTTTATTGGATATGGTAGGAGAGCGTTCTGTAAGCCTGCGAAGGTGTCTTGTAAAGGATGCTGGAGGTATCAGAAGTGCGAATGCTGACATGAGTAGCGATAATGGGGGTGAAAAGCCTCCACGCCGTAAGCCCAAGGTTTCCTGTTCAACGTTCATCGGAGCAGGGTGAGTCGGCCCCTAAGGCGAGGCAGAGATGCGTAGCTGATGGGAAGCAGGTTAATATTCCTGCACCGTCGTATGATGCGATGGGGGGACGGATCGCGGAAGGTTGTCCAACTGTTGGAATAGTTGGTTTTTGGCTCATAGAAGG
>NZ_JAPUBW010000016.1:1256-2662 GCF_030397735.1 Janthinobacterium sp. SUN120
CACGAAGCAATCGGAAGTGGTTCCAAGAAAAGCCTCTAAGCTTCAGTCATACGAGACCGTACCGCAAACCGACACAGGTGGGCGAGATGAGTATTCTAAGGCGCTTGAGAGAACTCGGGAGAAGGAACTCGGCAAATTGGTACCGTAACTTCGGGAAAAGGTACGCCCCGGTAGCTTGATTGGTTTACTCCATGAGGGTGAAAGGGTTGCAATAAACTGGTGGCTGCGACTGTTTAATAAAAACACAGCACTCTGCAAACACGAAAGTGGACGTATAGGGTGTGACGCCTGCCCGGTGCTGGAAGATTAAATGATGGGGTGCAAGCTCTTGATTGAAGTCCCAGTAAACGGCGGCCGTAACTATAACGGTCCTAAGGTAGCGAAATTCCTTGTCGGGTAAGTTCCGACCTGCACGAATGGCGTAACGATGGCCACACTGTCTCCTCCCGAGACTCAGCGAAGTTGAAATGTTTGTGATGATGCAATCTACCCGCGGCTAGACGGAAAGACCCCATGAACCTTTACTGTAGCTTTGCATTGGACTTTGAACCAATCTGTGTAGGATAGGTGGGAGGCTTTGAAGCGGGGACGCTAGTTCTCGTGGAGCCAACCTTGAAATACCACCCTGGTTTGTTTGAGGTTCTAACCTTGGTCCGTTATCCGGATCGGGGACAGTGCATGGTAGGCAGTTTGACTGGGGCGGTCTCCTCCTAAAGTGTAACGGAGGAGTTCGAAGGTACGCTAGATACGGTCGGACATCGTGTTGATAGTGCAATGGCATAAGCGTGCTTAACTGCGAGACTGACAAGTCGAGCAGGTACGAAAGTAGGACATAGTGATCCGGTGGTTCTGTATGGAAGGGCCATCGCTCAACGGATAAAAGGTACTCTGGGGATAACAGGCTGATTCCTCCCAAGAGTTCATATCGACGGGGGAGTTTGGCACCTCGATGTCGGCTCATCACATCCTGGGGCTGTAGCCGGTCCCAAGGGTATGGCTGTTCGCCATTTAAAGTGGTACGTGAGCTGGGTTTAAAACGTCGTGAGACAGTTTGGTCCCTATCTGCCGTGGGCGTTGGAAATTTGAAGGGGGCTGCTCCTAGTACGAGAGGACCGGAGTGGACGAACCTCTGGTGTACCGGTTGTCACGCCAGTGGCATTGCCGGGTAGCTAAGTTCGGAAGAGATAACCGCTGAAAGCATCTAAGCGGGAAACTTGCCTTGAGATGAGATTTCCCAGAGCCTTGAGCTCTTTGAAGGGTCGTTCGAGACCAGGACGTTGATAGGCTGGGTGTGGAAGTGCAGTAATGCATTAAGCTAACCAGTACTAATTGCCCGTACGGCTTGTCCCTATAACCTTAGCAGGTACAGAGGATAAGACGGTACAACGTTGCGTGTGTGTTGATAC
>NZ_JAPUBW010000017.1:0-2235 GCF_030397735.1 Janthinobacterium sp. SUN120
ACAGGGTAGCCGCTTGTACAAGACTGGTGACTTGGGACGCTGGCTGGTGTGCGGCAACGTGGAGTTCCTTGGGCGCAACGATCATCAGGTGAAGATTCGTGGCTTCCGAATTGAATTGGGCGAAATCGAACATGCGCTGCAGGCGCATGCGCAGGTGCGGGACACGGTGGTCCTGGCGCGCGACGGGGCCGACGGCGACAAACGCCTGGTCGCTTATGTCGTGCCGCTGGAAGCGGGAGCGGCGCAGCCGCTGCTGGTTGCGGCGTTGCGTCAGCACCTTGGGTCCAGCTTGCCAGACTATATGGTGCCGCAGGCATTCGTGGTGCTCGAGCGCTTGCCGCTCACTCCCAACGGCAAGGTGGACCGTAAGGCCTTGCCGGAGCCGGATGCGGCGGCGCTGGCGCAGCGGGTGTATGAAGCGCCTTGCGGGGAAGTCGAACAGGTACTGGCTGATATCTGGCACGATCTGTTGAAGGTTCGGGTAGGGCGCCATGACCATTTCTTTGAACTGGGTGGCCATTCGCTGCTGGCCGTGCAGGTGATGGCACGCCTGCGCCAGGCTTTGCAGATCGAGATCGCGCTACGCCACCTGTTCACGTACCCGGTGCTGAGCGAACTGGCCACCTGTATTGCGCAAACCGAACGTGTGATGGCCGATGTTATTCCATTGGTCGACCGTGGCGGGGCCTTGCCCCTGTCCTGGTCGCAGCAGCGCTTGTGGTTCCTCGCCCAGCTTGATGATGCAGCCAGTGCCGCATACCACATGCCTGCCGCGCTACGCTTGAGCGGCCGCCTGGATCGAGCGGCACTGAAGGCGACGCTGGACCGCATCGTGGCGCGTCATGAGAGCCTGCGTACTACGTTCGTGCTCGACGACGGCCAGCCGATGCAGCACATCGCGCCTGCCGGGGTGGGTTTTGCCTTGGCTGAACAGGATATCTCGTTGCTTGATGTCAACGCACAGGAGCTGGCGATCACGCGCATTGGTGAGCAAACCATGTCGGCGCCGTTCGACTTGTCGCGTGGACCGTTAATTCGTGGACAACTGCTGCGCTTGGGCCCGGAGGAACATATCCTGTTCGTCAACCAGCACCACATCATCACCGACGGCTGGTCGATCGGTTTGCTGGTACGGGAGGTGAGCATGCTCTACACGGCCTTGAGCCAGGGACGGGACGATCCGTTGCCGCCACTGCCGTTGCAGTACGCTGACTATGCGGTCTGGCAGCGCGCTTGGCTGCAGGGTGATGTCCTGCAGGCCCAGGTCGATTATTGGCAGCAGCATCTGGCCGGTGCTCCGGCATTGCTGGCGTTGCCGCTGGACCGCCAGCGCCCGGAGGTGCAAAGTTACCGTGGCGCGAGCGCGGGCTTTAGCATTCCAGCCACACTTACGCAGGCGCTCAAGCAGCTGGGTCTGCGGCATGGGGCCACGTTGTACATGACGCTGCTGGCTGCTTGGGCAAGTTTGCTGGCGCGCCTGTCTGGCCAAGATGAGGTGGTAATCGGCAGCCCGGTGGCCAACCGCCATCGCCGCGAAACGGAACACCTGATCGGCTTCTTTGTCAACACGCTGGCCTTGCGGGTGAACTTGGAAGGCGCACCCAGCGTCGGTGCCCTGATCGAGCGCGTCAGGCACGATACGCTCAACGCGTATGCACACCAGGATGTGCCGTTCGAGCAGGTGGTCGAGGCGCTCAATCCGCAGCGCAGCCTTGCCTACAGTCCGCTGTTCCAGGTGTCGTTCTCGCTCAACAATACACCGGCCGACGAGGTGCTGGAATTGCCAGGCCTGCGCTTGCAGGGTATCGGGCAAACCCATGCCAGTACCCAGTTCGACCTGTCGCTGGCGGTGACCGAAGCGGACGATGTCCTGTACGGCACGCTTGAATACGCCACCGATCTGTTCGATACCGCCACGATCGAGCGCTGGATTGGCTATTTCCAGCGCACCCTCGAGAGCATGGTGACTGACGAGCAGCAGCCGGCGCATGTGCTGAACCTGATGGACGAGCAGCAGCGACACCAGGTGGTTGTCGATTTCAACCACACGCAGCGCGACTATCCCCGCGAACGCTTAGTACATCAACTATTCGAGGAGCAAGCCGGACGCAACCCGGACAAGATGGCTGTGGTATGCGAAGCGCATACGGTAAGCTACGCAGAGCTGAACCGTCGTGCCAACCAAGTTGCACACGCTCTGCAAGAAATGGGCGTCAAGCCTGATGATCGTGTGGG
>NZ_JAPUBW010000018.1:0-2132 GCF_030397735.1 Janthinobacterium sp. SUN120
ACATGGTGCCATCCGTGTGGGTGACGCTCGATACGCTGCCGCTGAACCCGAACGGCAAGGTCGACCGCAAGGCGCTGCCTGCGCCGGACGCGAGCCTGTCGCAGGCCGGGTATGTGGCGCCGCGCAGCGAAACGGAGCAGAAGTTGGCGGCGATCTGGGCGGAGGTGCTCAAGGTCGAACGTGTCGGCATCCACGACAACTTCTTCGAGTTGGGCGGCCATTCGCTGCTGGCCGTGCGCTTGCTGTCGGCGATGGAGCAGGCCGGGGTCAAGGCCGACGTGCGCGGTATGTATGCGGCTGCCACCCTGGCAGAGCTGGCGGCGGCAATTGACGTCTCACCGGCCGGCGCAGCGGCTTTCGCCGCACCGCCGAACCGCATTCCCGCCGCGTGCGAGCGCATCACGCCGGACATGCTGCCGCTGATCGATCTGACCCAGGACGAGATCGACCGAATCGTGGCCACCGTGCCCGGTGGCGCGGCCAACGTGCAGGATATTTATCCGCTGGCACCGCTGCAGGAGGGGATGTACTTCTATCACCTGATGCACCGCGAGAGTGATCCGTATGTCATTCCGTCGCTGTTCGCAGTCGACACGCCGGCGCAGTTCGAGGCGCTGCTGGACGCTTTGCGCAGTGTGATTGCGCGGCATGACGTACTGCGCACCGCCATTCTGTCCGACCAGCTGCGGGTTCCGGCGCAGGTCGTGTATCGCCAGCTTGAGCTCAATGTCGAGATGATCGAACTGGGCACGGCAAGCGATCCGCAAAGCCAATTAGAAGCTCGCTTCAACAGGCCGATGGATCTTTCCAGAGCGCCGATGCTGGAAGTTTGCGTCGCGCGCGAGCCGCACACGGGCAAGGTGTATGTGCTGTTCCGAAGTCACCATCTGATCGACGACGCTACCTCGTCGATGCTGCTGCATCGGGAAATCCAGGCGCATTTGGGTGGCCAGGCGGCAGCTCTGGCGGAGCCGGTTCCCTATCGAGAATTCCTCGCGCATGCGCTTGACCAGGCCGGCCGCAGCGATATCGAGGACTTTTTCCGCAAGACCTTGGGTGATGTGACAGAGCCGACCGCGCCTTTCAGGTTGCTCAACGTGCATGGCGATGGTAGCGCGACCGTTGAGGACAGCAAAGCGCTGGACGCGGCGCTGGCGCGCGATATTCGCCAAGTGGCAAGGCGGCGCAGGATTAGCCCCGCAACTCTGTTCCACGCAGCCTGTGCGCTGGTCATCGGCGCCTGCAGCGCGCGCGACGACGTGGTGTTCGGCACCGTGCTGTCCGGGCGCCTGCAAGGCACGGCCGGCGCAAGCAACATGCTGGGCATGTTCATCAACACGCTGCCGCTGCGCCTGAAGCTTGAAGGCATCAGCGTGGATAGTCTCGTGACACAGACGGAGTTGGCGCTGCGTGAGCTGCTGTCCTACGAACAGGCACCGCTATCGCTGGCGCAGCGCTGCAGTGGCCTGGCAAGCCATGTGCCGCTGTTTAGCGCGATTCTGAATTATCGCAATGCTGCTCGATCGGCAGACGGGCAGGGCACGGATACCTCGGCGGACGACATCGCGCTGCTTGCCTACAGACTGCGCACCAATTATCCGATGACGATTTCTATCGACGATCGGGGCGATGACTTCCTGATCGATGCGCATGTCCATCACAGCATTGTTCCTTCGCGCGTGATCGCCTATCTGGAGCAGGCGCTGGCCGGTCTGGTGCAGGCGCTGCGGTCGCAGCCGGACATGAACGCCGGCGATATTTCGGTGCTGCCGCCGCAGGAGCGCGAGCAGTTGCTTGCGGTGGGCACGCGGATAGCGCAGCGCCATGATGGCGACAGCGCGCTGCACGAACTGTTTGAAGCGCAGGCGCAAGGCGCGCCGCAGCAGGTGGCCGTGGTGTTCGAGGGCCAGTCGCTGACTTACCAAGAGCTCAATGCGCGGGCCAACCGTCTGGCCCATTACCTGCGCGGACAGGGCGTGGGGCCGGACAGTCTGGTCGGCATCTTCGTCGAACGCGGTCTGGAGATGATTGTCGGCCTGCTGGGCGTGTTGAAAGCGGGCGGCGCCTACGTGCCGCTCGACCCGGTCTATCCGAACGAGCGCCTGGCCTATATGGCCGGGGACAGCGGGCTG
>NZ_JAPUBW010000019.1:0-2036 GCF_030397735.1 Janthinobacterium sp. SUN120
GTCGCAGGCCGGGTATGTGGCGCCGCGCAGCGAAACGGAGCAGAAGTTGGCGGCGATCTGGGCGGAGGTGCTCAAGGTCGAACGTGTCGGCATCCACGACAACTTCTTCGAGTTGGGCGGCCACTCTCTGCTGGCCGTGCAACTGCTGTCGGCGATGCAGCAGGCCGGCTTGCGGACCGATGTGAAGACGGTGTACGCCGCCACCACGCTGGAGGACCTGGCGGCCAAAGTTGACATGGCGGCGGACGCCGGGGAGGGGCCTTTCGTCGCCCCGCCGAACCGCATTCCTGCTGCGTGCGCGCACATCACGCCGGACATGCTGCCGTTGATCGACTTGAGCCAGGACGAGATCGACCGGATCGTGGCCACCGTGCCCGGTGGCGCGGCCAACGTGCAGGACATCTATCCGCTGGCGCCCTTGCAGGAGGGGATGTACTTCTACCACCAGATGCACCGCCAGAAGGACCCGTATATCCTGCCATCGCTGTTCTCCGTCGATTCGCCGGCGCAGTTCGATGCTCTGGTGGACGCCTTGCGCCAAGTGCTTGCGCGGCATGACGTGCTGCGCACCGCCATCTTGTCGGAGAACCTGCCATTGCCGGTGCAGGTCGTCCACAAGCATGTGGACCTGCAGGTCGAGATGATAGAAGCAGATCCGGAGACGACCCCAGAAAACCAGCTCAAGGCAGGCTTCGACAAGCCGATGGATCTTTCCCGGGCGCCGCTGCTGCAGGTGAGCGCGGTGCGGGATCCGCATTCCTGGAAGGTGCATGTGCTGTTCAGGATTCACCACCTGATTGATGACGTCACCTCGTCGATCATCCTGGGTACGGAGATCCAGGCCCATCTTCGCGGCAAGACGGCACACCTGCCGGAAACGGTGCCTTACCGCGAATTTGTCGCCCATTCGCTGCACCAGGCCAGGCATAACGATGCCGAGCGCTTCTTTGGCGAGATGCTGGGCGATGTGACCGAAGCGACTGCACCCTTCAAGCTGCTCGACGTGCATGGCGACGGCACCGAGATCGCCGAATGCCGCAAGGCCGTGGATGCTACTCTGGCTGGCAGCATCCGACGAATCTCCCGCCAGCGCAAGACCAGTCCCGCGACGCTGTTCCACGCGGCCTGGGCGCTGGTGGTTGCAGCATGCAGCGGTCGCGATGATGTCGTCTTCGGCACGGTGTTCTCTGGCCGCCTGCAAGGCACCGCCGGAGCGCGCAGCATGCTGGGCATGTTCATCAACACGCTGCCAATGCGGATGAAGCTCGAAGGTCTTGGGGTGGCAGATATGCTGGCCCGGACGGAAACCGCGTTGCATGAACTGCTGCCATACGAGCAGGCGCCGCTGACGCTGGCACAGCGCTGCAGCGGGCTGGAAAACAGCGTTCCGCTATTTAGCGCGATCCTGAACTACCGGCACACCGCGCCGTCCGAGGAAGCGGCCGAAGCCGATGCCGACGAGCGCGATATTGCACTGATCGCCTTCAAGGAGCGCACCAACTATCCCATGACGATCTCGGTCGATGACCTCGGCGACGAGTTCCTGATCGATGCGCACGTCCATTGCAGCGTGGCGCCGGCACGGGTCATCGCCTATCTGGAGCAGGCGCTGACCGGTATCGTGCGGGCGCTGCAGTCGCAGCCGGACCAGGTTGTAGCCAGCATTTCGGTGCTGCCGCCGCAGGAACGCGAACAGTTGCTGTTGGAATGGAACAGTACCGCGCACGCGCAGGAGCATGAGCACGCGCAGACCTTGCATGGCCTGTTCGAGCAACAGGCGCTGCACTGCCCTGAAACGGAGGCTGTCAAGTTTGCAGGTCAGTCGCTGACTTACGGCGAGCTCAATGCGCGCGCCAACCGCCTGGCGCACTACCTGCGCGGGCAGGGTGTGGGCGCCGACAGCCTGGTGGGTATCTGCGTCGAGCGCAGCGTCGAGATGGTGGTGGGCTTGCTGGGCATCCTGAAGGCCGGTGGCGCCTATGTGCCGCTCGATCCAGGCTATCCGAAGGACAGGCTGGCCACCATGCTGGACGATG